>JAYSST010000634.1:0-2778 GCA_043720435.1 Bdellovibrionales bacterium | reverse complement strand
TGTGACGGGGATGCCGCTGCCGCGGTCGTTGCCGTGCCGGCAACAGAAGCATTCAGCGATGCTCCAACGGCGCACGGACCCAAGAAACTGCGCTCGGGAGTAATCGCTTTGCAAAGTTCAAAGCGCCCAGCCGGAACAGTAAATGATTGTGCGTGGATTCCGATGAGACACGACTCGAGCAAGTACGTGTCGAGTTCTGTACGAACGGGGTACGATTCAGAACAAAGTTGCAGATCGCTCAAGTATCGTGATGTGCCCTTTTCAAGTTCGCGCGCGATTTTGGTGCCGATCAAGCAACCGTAAGTTTCGCCAGGTTCTTCACCGTACTGAAGGCGACATCCGGTTTCTGCGACACTCGGAAGTCGCTCGAGATAACGATCGACAAGAATTCCGCCCACCTGACATGAACGCCGAATCCCAGCCTGAATTTTTCCAGTGTAATAGCGGTCGCACGCCTTTTTTTGCTCGTCGAGCCACTTCGAATTCTTCTTTTGTGCAGGCGCAAGCGGCGGCTCTGGTGTTGGGGTGGGTTGAATGACGATCGGAGTAGGAGAGGGCGATGGCGAAGCTGATGGTTCGGCTACGGCAGTCGCATCGGGGAGTTTTGCTCCCTCGTCTTCGGCGTGGGCCAAAGCACCACCAAAGGAAAATTGAAGAACGACGGCGAGTGCAACGAGAGATATAGAAAAACGCTTCATCCGGCTATTCTGAATGACTTCAATCGTCTGTCAATCGGTCGGAATAGGCGATGGGTCGCTATAACTCGCTGCCTCTGGCTCGCGATCGGCCGCTGCCGTTGGTTCCACCTCGGAAACGGACGCGGGAGCTCGCTCGACCAACGGTTCTAAAACGGTGGGAGCGACAGGTGACGGCGTGTGCAAGGCCGTTACGAGACCGCTTTGCGCTCGAGTAATGGCCTGGAACGTCGACGTGAGGTCGATGACGGTGGCCAATTCGGCTGACGGTGCACGTTCTGACAGCGTTTTTGCAGCGACGGCGGGCTGGTGCATGCTTCGCTGAAGTGTCACAATTGCGTCGGTGCCATAAAGTTTTGTGTACCAATAATAATTTCGTAAAATCGAAGAAACGTAATCCCGAGTTTCTCTGAACGGAATCAGATCAAGAAATAAAATTCGATTTTCCGTTGGATATCGCTTTTTCCAATCATCCACACGTGAAAAACCGGCGTTGTAAGCGGCAAGCGTAAGTTCGACATCGCCGTTGTATTGCGCAAGTCGTTTGCGCAAGTACTTAGTCCCAAGAGTTACGTTTGTAGCCGGATCAAAAAGTTTGCTCGTCCGAACCGGCGCAAGCATTTTTGCAGTTGCGGGCATAAGTTGCATCAGTCCGCGTGCGCCAACTCTTGATCGTGCGTTCGTATTAAAAGCGCTTTCTTGGCGGATCAAGGCTGTCACTAAAAGCGGATCTAACGTGGCTCCGCTCTGTGGTCCGACGATATCGAAAAACCACAACGGAAAATAGAGGCGCATCGTAGCACCTGAAACCAGTCGGGGAGCATCTTGAAAGAGCGAGGCCAGTATTCGGAACTTCGGTAGCGCTTGATTGTGTTTGTGCATGAGAGCCGCGAGGTACAGCCGCACTTCGGGTTCAAACATTTGAATGTTAGCGGCACTTCGGTCGACGACATCTGCTGCCAGATCGACCGCTTTCAGCTTCACGAGCGCTTCGATACCCGTGATTAAACCGTTCATTTCTGGACGAACCAAAGAGCGAAACGCGATTGGAGCTGCGACGTCGCGAGTGATCCATGCGATGGCATTTACTTGGTTGCTGTTGGCCGCGAGGTTGTGAAAAGTCATTGGGAATTCGAACAAAAGATCTTCGCGTGCTGCGAGACTCGATTCGTGCTCACCTAAAATTTCTGAACAGTACGCGCGCCAGTACTTTGCTCGCGAACGGAACTGGCTTGCATCCGGACTCTGTTCGACTTTCAGCATGAGTTTAGGAACTCTTTCGCACTTGTTCTGCCAGATATCCAGAAGTGCAAGTCGGTAAGACGCTTTCGCCGCCGCGAAATCGGTTCCGCAGTTCGAAGCGTATGCGTATAAACCGCGCGCGGTTTTAATCGCCTCGAGATCCGGAAAATGTTCTTCAAGTTTGTAGGCGATGGCAGTAGCCGCTTTTGTGCCGACACACTCGGATTTTGATCCAAGCGCTTGACCCATCTTCATTAATTCTTCTTTGGTTTTGAAGGCGCCGACGATCGAAACAACGCTTTGATAGGGAATATCTGCGACGGCTTCCCAGTGCTCATTAAAAAGCTGATCGGCAACACCGCGTTTTTCGCTTTTACTGCGGTGAACTTCAGTCGAAGAGCCAGATCGTTTGTTTCGCTCATCTTCAATCGCGCAAAATGCGGCAAGTACGCCGTTGCTGTTCTGTGCTTCTGATTTCACATTTTTTTCACACTCGCGCTCGAAGGCCGCGCGAAACAGCGCTTTGCGGCCGGGTTGCCGTCTGGCTTGAAGATATCGTGCAGCGACTTGCAGCGCTTGATCGTGGCTCTTCGAATCATCGAAATCGAGGCCGACGGCGCCGCCCTCAGCGGTCTCTTTCAGCAGATGGGGCATCGCCAGACGCACGTTTTCACTCGCCGCAATGACGCGCGAACGTGCGCGGCTCGCTTCGAGCGTGGCCGAGGTAAAAAGAAGCGTGCATGTCAGGGTCGACGTGAGAAGCGCGAGGCTGCGAGCGTTCATTGAATTATTGTACCTGTAAAAGGGACCACGTCACCTAGAGGCTTGACCGGTTCTTTGG
>JAYSST010000633.1:0-7056 GCA_043720435.1 Bdellovibrionales bacterium | reverse complement strand
TCAAACGGCTTACCGATTCATGGGACGAGCGTGTACTCATCCAAAAGGATTGTCCCATTCTGTCTGTTCGCGACGAAGAGGTTCGCTCGACACCTCATTGGGTCATTGATCTCGTCGGTAAAAATTTGAATCGATCCTATCGTTTTCCAAAAGAAGACGTCGTATTTCTCGATACCATCAACATTACGTCCGAAGAACTCGCACGGCTTTTTGCCTTAGCACTTGCACAGGCGTGGCGCACGGCTTTACCAGACGGTAGCGATGTGGCCTCACGAGTTCGATCTCTCTCTGTTACGATTGAAGAGACGCGCGGCCAAAGTGCGACATATGTTTTAGCGGGTCCACTAACCCGATCGGTTCTGTCATGAGTCTCGTAATTAAGTTTCGATACAGATTCGAATCTGCTCACCGCTTTACGTCTGCAGCCGCACCTTCTTGTCAAACTCCCCACGGCCACACTTGGTACGCCACAGCGATTTTTCGAATGACAGCGCCGGGTCTCGATCAAGGAGCAATGGCAGCCGAATTCGGCGCAACCAAACGTGCATGGAAAGAATTTATCACTGAAACCGTCGATCACAGTTTCATGCATAACGTAGAGGATCCGCTCGTTCCATTCTTAAGAAAAGTAACTCCAGATGCCCGCTTACTCTCTTTTCCAGCCGACCCAACGACCGAGCTTATCGCCGGGCTCTTCGCACTCAAGCTCCGGGCCATGCACCGTGCGACTGGCATCAATTCAGTTCAGCCGGTCGGAGTCCATATTCAGGAAACTCCGACAAACTCGGTAACATTTAAGTTTGCAAAAGACGGCGGCGTTCCCGAGTGGCTGAAACTTACATCTGCAATAAAAGCTGCGTGGTGGAATTCAGCCGATCCCAAACGCCGCGCCTAAAGGCCAGCTCGCGAAGTCCTAGTTTTCAACCACGGCTCGACAAAGTCGCATAAAACTTATCCCATAAAGCACGGGGGTATTTATGCTTCAGACTTCTCGAATTCTAATTGCAGTCCTAACGCCGATTCTGATCTCGATCGTGTCGGCAACTGCACTCGCCCAAACGCCCGCGGCGATTAAAGAGCTGTCAAAGCGTACGGTAAAAATGCCGGCCATCGCCGACTGTGCCGCCCAAGGCATCTGCGACCTTCAGAGCGTTAAAATGGTTGAACGTAAACTAAAGGTCTTGCTTCCAGACGAACGAGCCGAGTTCGCTTCGTATATGACCGACTTTCGTTTTGTCGTCGAGGTCATTAATCCCGCAAGCATACCGAATTATGGAGTCATTCAGTTTATGAAAGGCTGCATGTTCGAAAGCGAACTCTTGGCGAATGGAACTGAAGAGAAACGTTTTGCTTATGTTCACAAACATTTCGGTCAGTGGAGCCTTATTCACTACAACGATTGGGTCATCGAAACGAGCCACGCTGATCCTCTCGCATCATCGTTTGAAGGCTACGGCCGTTTTGATCTCTATAAATGGAACAGCAATGCAACGGACCTCGACGCTGACAATGCAAATTGGTATTTTGATGCCAAACCTTCTCACGGTACCGTCTTCAAAGCTGATCTCATTGCTAACACCGGCCTCATTGAGGGTTATTCACATCCAAGTGCACGAAATTCTTCGCTCGAGATGGAGACCTGCATTTTTAAAATCGCGGATGTCCCGGCGACTTCCGATATAACCGGCCTCGGCGTCGACAAATCTAAGGCCATCTGGTGCGCCTCGTGGGACCATAAATTTGGATATGACTTTACGCTCGGCAAAGTGGTCGCTGAAAAAACGATCAACCCGTTCTGCGCAACGCCGTCAAACGGTCCGCTTTGAAACTGTCTCGGTTTGAGACCCTAACGGGCACTCGTCGGCGTTTCGTGATATGGTTTTCCATATGAAACAGGCGCGCCGGACTATGAAGTTGATGAGCGGCGTTTTGGCTTTTGCCGTTTTGATGTCTTTTTCCGCAACAGCTTTTGCAGGCAAATTTCAGCCAGTTCGCGGTGAAGATTGGCCTGAGACTGGTGAGACCTCTTCGCCGCCTAAAGGTGAGGATGGTGATGAAGACGGTTCGAATATACCCGATCAACCGCCAGGAATGCCGAAATTTCGGATGCTTCCAGACGGTTCGCCTGACCCAGAGTCTCTGAAAGAATTCCTAAACTAACGTCAACAGCCATTAAGAAATCGGTGGTTTTTCTGCACCGTTGGTAGATAATCAGGCATGGAAGACCAGTCTGAAGAAGTAAGAGCTCAACTCACCCAAGCCTTTATCGAAATCATCTCTGAAACAAACGGCATCACACTCGACGACACGCTCGAGCTGATGATGAAATCAGAACGAATTCTTGGGGATGCTTCCCTCGCAAAACTGCTTCTCGAATTTCGCGAACTCATCGGAAAATTTCAAACCAATCAGATCAGAATTGAAATCTTGCTGAATCACGTCGTGGCGGGCGCCCTATTCGAATTTTTCCGACGCTTTCCCCTGCCGTATCGGGACGAACATACCCACTTAACGGGCGCACTTTCGGCAGAATTCGTCTATCCCCGAATCAAGAAACTTCTAATGGGTGCAAACAAAGCGATTTATGAAAAGAAGATTGTCGACATCTATGGCGCGAGCGCGCTTCCGATCAAATCGATCGAAGATGTTGAAAAACTTTTGAAGATTAAAGATAACGAAAGGTTTAGCCGCTACCTAAGTATTCTTATGCTTCCGAAAATGCTTTTAATCGATCGCGAGGCACACGCGGACGCTGCCTATCACATGGCGAAAACTCTGTATGGCCTTTACAACGTCGGATTCATTCGCCTGAAGTTTTCATTCTCGCGGGCGACCGCGGACGAAACAGAGAAGGTTCCCGGGCTTGAAGATGTGACTGAAGAAGACGTGGTCTTGGGCCTTTATGATGGCTTTACTAAGTTCAAAACGGAGTATCCGCAGTGGAACTTCACCTTGTCGCCATCGTTTCGAAAGGAATCCAGTTTTTTCGATAATGTTCGATTCAAATCAAAAAAGGATCACTTCCTACACCAGGTAAATCAAATCCTAGCGCTCATCGATAAGCACCCCTATTTGCTGAACGTTATGAATGAGGTCGATACTGTCGGGAACGAGGCAGAGCTTTACCGCAAGAGCCATTTTCTCGACATGAAGCTTGGGTTTCGAAAACTCCAGTACCGCGGCTTCAAGGTTCGCAGTCACCACGGAGAAGTTTGGAAAACACTGCGTAAAGGAATTCAAGCAGTCGACAATGCGATGAACATCTGGCGAATCGACACGCTCGAGCACGGACTCTCGCTTGGCATCAATCCCAATTTTTATTTTCATTCGCTTTATCAACGTGTAGCCAAGTGGAACGCGCGCGGCGAAGCAGTAAGAGCCGGAACGCTCGAATTTAATGAAATCAGCGAAATGGATTGGCAAGATCACTCACTCTTTGTTCGTGACAAATTGATTGCGGGACAGCAGCTGTCGCTTGACGAAATGCTGCTCTTTACCAAAGCAAAATTCCACACGGCCCGTGAGGTGGAACTTTATCAGCATGACGTTCTCAATCGTATGATCGATAAAGGTGTTTCACTCGTTTCACTTCCGTCATCAAACAACAAACTCTCAGCACTGTTTGAAGACTACAAAGACCATCCGTTCTCTTGGTGGGAAAAGAAGAATCTTGAACTGGGAATCGGCACTGACAACTATGTTACACTCGACACCAACTTCATTCAAGAACAGCTTATTCTGCTATTCACTGATCCGTACGATTTGAAGATCACGAAGCTGTTGATGGTGTCCACCGGGGAAAATCGTCGACCTTACATTTCACATTTTCTTTGGGAGATGCGCCGCGCGCACCAAGGAGAGTAAATGGTCCGAAGATCTTTCAACCTCGTTGTCATAAGCAGCTTCACTGCTTGGATATTATTTTGTACTTCCGGCTGTAGTTCGACTTCGAAGGTCAGCGAAATAAACGGGCTTCCAATCGTTCAAGGGTTAACCAACGCCGTCGCAACTCAGATCGCGGTGGCTGCGCCTTCGGATTTGCACTTGGATTTTTTTTACGGCGAAAATGCGCTTGCGAAAATTCCTTCGAATATTGTTTCATCGAGCGCGAGAAAATCGACCGATCTTGTCGTACACCACCTGCAGATCGAAAACTTAAAAGTCGGCACAGAGTATACCCTTGAAGTGCGAGAAGCGTCTGGCCTTGAGGTTCACGGAGTAAGTTCACGTGCAGGACGACTCGTCGACAGGCGCCGCTTCAAATCGCTTGATACAAGCCCCCGTCCCGCGCGGGTTATCGCTGCGAGCTGTCTATATGATCTCTATCTCAATGAGAGCAAAGGCATGTGGAAGGCTCTCTTAGACGCGAAACCGGATTTATTGTTGCTCATAGGCGACAATGTTTACGCAGAGGTCAAGAATGGTCGCTTCCCGAGTCCTCTCGATGAGAGTGCCCTTTGGACACGTTATTCAGAAACATTTCAAGCGCTGGACTTTTACAAGTCTTCGACGCTTGTTCCGACACTTGTGACCTGGGACGACCACGACTACGGGATGAAAGATGGCAGTCTCGAAAATCCTCACAAACTGGAATCTAAAAAAGTGCTCGAAGCTTTTTTCGCTCAGGCGCCGTCACCGATTTTCTCGGAATTTACAAAGGGACCTGGCGTCAGCTCGAAGTTTGACGCATTTGGGTATCGATTCTTGCTGCTCGACAACCGAAGTTTTCGAACACCAAAAGATACGACACCTGAAGATGAAACACATTTCGGCATTGAGCAAGAAAAGTGGATCCGTGAAAATGTGATCAACACCTCAAATCCGGTTTGGTTGATCAGCGGCGATCAGTGGTTCGGTGCGTACCATCGCTTTGAGTCGTACGAGGGTCGGCACCCCCAGAGTTTCAAACGATTCCTTCGGTCGTTGCGCGATACGGAAGCAACTCTTATGTTCCTGAGCGGTGACCGTCACATGAGTGAAGTAAACCGCATCGAGTCTACATTGTTAGGATACGAAACATTTGAGTTCACTTCGAGCGCATTGCACTCGAAGACTCATGCCTCCAACTGGGATACGATTCCAAACAAGCGTCAGGTTCGAGGCATCGACTTGAATCACTCGTTCACGATGTTTAACGTTCGTCCGCAGATGCTCGATCGAACGGTGATACTCCAGGGGGAAGTACTCGGCCGAGAATCAAAGGTTCTCTATTCATTCGATTTCGAAATCAAACGTTCCCGCCCGAGAAAACCGCGACGTTAGGCCAGTCTCATTTGGCTTCACTGAACTGTGCCGAAGAGCTAACGTATTTCAACTATGGAAAAAGCTTACACTCTGAAGCCCATTGCAGGTCGACCCGCCACTGCGATGGACGCTGTCGATTTCATCATCGCATCTGCCCTTAAACTGAAGGCAAGCGACATTCATCTTTCGCCACACACTCCGACACAAGAACTTCCGGATCGGCATCTCCTCCGCTTCCGAGTATTCGGCAAACTTCAAATTGTTCGAGCCACCTTTCTTCACAATATGTACAACGAAGTTTTAGCGCGCATCAAAGTTCTTGCAGAGATGTCCGGCGATGTTGGGGTTCCACTCGACGGACAGCTCGTGATTAACACTGGTCCAACTGCAGGCAACCAAACAGTCGTTTTGCGGATCTCAACGATTCCGAGTCAGGGTCACGAAGAACTCGTCATGCGAGTGCAGAAGAGTTCGAACGAAAATCTTTCGATTAATAAACTTCAAATGACCGAGGAAATGCGCGAACGACTACGAAATGTTACGCAGCAAAAATCAGGTCTTATCGTGCTTAACGGTCCTGCCGGATCGGGCAAAACGACAACGATTTACTCGGTAATTAATTCCCTAGCCTCCCCCGAGAAAAAAATCCTAACTGCTGAAGATCCAGTGGAAACTCGGCTTCCTTATGTCAACCATACTCAGGTCACCAGTAAAACGAGCTTCGCTTCGCTCAGTCGAGCGTTCATGCGACAAGACGCAGATATTATTTTCTTGGGCGAAATTCGCGACGAAGAATCCGCGCAAACCGCGCTGCAACTCGCGCAGACCGGTCATCTCGTTTTGACGACGCTTCATGCACGGGACGCCGTAGGGGTCGTTTCGCGACTGGAGGCTCTCAATATTCACCCTAACAATATTGCGACGACTTTGATTTGTTCGCTTGGTCAACGACTTGTTCCGTCGCTATGTTCTGCGTGCAAAGAACCTGTGCATTACGAAGATCAAGTTATAGCCCAGCTTAACACCGTGCTTGAGGTGCCTGCTGACACTCAATTTTACAATGCCGGCGAAGGTTGCGACGCCTGTGTAAAAGGCTATTCTGGAAGAATTCCGCTGTTCGAACTTTTTGTCGTGGACTCGGAAATTTCGGATGCGATCAACCAACGGCAGTCTAAACTGCAGCTGCTTGCAATCGCCCGCTCGAAGGGCATGGCGACTATGGCAGAAGAAGCTTTGTTAAGGCTCTACTATGGGTATACAGATTTAATTTCTATTCAGAGCTACGTTTCGAGTCTTGATTCTTAAACTTCAAGAACTGGCCCACCTCGCTGCGCTTGGTTGGCCTCTTGCCTCTCTCGACAAGGATATGAATCAATTATGTCCTCATTGCTTTGAAACTTCAGAACTATCCGGTACTCGGTCTTTCGTACGACGGTCTGGGTCTTACAAACGAAAATCCGACTCTCGGACCATTCAACGTTTCTATTGCCAGAGATGCCAAAGAAGTTTTTCTAGAAGCACAACGCACCCGGCCTTCCGGCAAAAGAAACGACAGTTTAATGATCGGTTAAGACAACTTCTTTGCTCTGGCGTTTCGCTCCGTCGTGCCGCAAAGCTGCTTGTTCTCAATCGAACAACGATTGCTCGCAAGCTGATTTACCTAGGAAAATTGAGTAGAAATGAACTTCTCACAACGAATCTAAATCAAGAAAAATGCCTCTGCGTGGAATTCGATGACCAAGAAACATCGGAACACACAAAGTGTAAGCCACTATCAATTACGCTCGCTGTCGAATCAAACACGAGGCGAAT
>JAYSST010000632.1:0-21584 GCA_043720435.1 Bdellovibrionales bacterium | reverse complement strand
CTCGGGCGGTCAGGCGATGACGGTCGCCGCTAACAACGACTACAGCTTGGGCGGCTTCAATCTTTCGGTGAACGGACTTTTTACGAACAACGGGATTTTGCGGCGAGGTGTATCGCCATCTTGCGGAACGGTGACATCCGGAAGCTATGCGGGCACTGCGCCGATTTGCCCGCCGTAATCTACGATTACGGGATCTCGTCGAACGAAGTGAACTTCGCTCGTTCACAACCCAAACTGGTCGAGCACGTACCCTGTCAGTGAAAATTCGTCATCAACGTCCAGCGGATCTTTCGGCAAAACCAACGCGGAATCGGATGAACCGCCGTGCATCTTCGATAATTTTAATCTCGCAATTTTCAAGTTGCGACTTTGCCACTGCGGGTTCGTGATTCGAGTGAAAAGTTCGTTGATGTCCGACGCTCGTGCAACGGCGTCGCGATTCATCGCTTTCTGACCCGGCAATACGTAGTCGACGACGCGTAAGACGTCTTCGGGATGTACAAGTTCGAGAATCAAGTACGTCGCAAATTGCGCAGCCAACAAGTAGTCGCGGTACTTGAACTTCGACGACGTCCATTTTTTCGATACCCGCCCTGTGCGGTAAATCACTTTCATGCGCTCGAACGCCGGCGAGAGGTTAGCGCCAATTTGATCGGCGAGGGCGAGATCGAGCATTACAACAAGGCTCTCGGCGAAATTCAAGTAGCGCCCGAGTTCGCGCGATCGAAGCGGGGCGGGTGGCAACAGTCGCCACAAGATTCGATGATTTTGCTCGTGAAAAACTGAGTTTGCGTTGAACAGCTCAAGTGCTGTGATTTGTTCAGCGGGGTCGTAGACTGCTCTCGCGTTTTTAGCGAACCACATGAGCTCGGTCGCAGAAGGAGTATAGTCTATTTCATCGGCGAATAAATCTTGCGCGCTTAACGAGCGCAGGACAGAGGCAATGCGGGGAGAGTAGCGTCCGCCAAGCTCGAGATACTGTGTTCGACTCTCGCGATAAATCGTGCTCAGCGACAACAGTTGAAGATCGAAAGGATATTCTTGAAGCGCGAATCTCGAATACCGAGCTACGCATGGGATTTGCGACAGGCTTCGAACATCCTTAAGGAAGAAAACGATTTCTTTTTTCAAGTTCCCTCCTATATCGGTCGCGCATTCATCGGAAGTCAAATGCAATGCTGATGGCGATCGAAGCAGACCAAGTTGACATCACAGTAGAGATCGTCAGAATGAGGGGGAGACCTGCACTTTATTTCATTCAATCGAGGTTTGCTTGAAGACATTTGTCTGCGCTTTTGCGCTTTCTTTAGCCGCTGAACTGCTGGCGAGCAAAGGGCAGATAGGTCTTGAAAAGGCGATGGAGTCTTCGGAGTCGAAATCCGAGAGCTCCAATTCGAATTAGATTCATGAATATAAAAAATTGGCTTCGGAGAATCGCAATCTACGTCGCAGTCGCGCTCTTGACGACTTACGGACTTTTGGTTCTGGGCCTCTTCGCAACCGAAAGAACGGTCTTTGCGGGCGCAGTTGAAATGGTTGGTCAGCGCGGCGAATCGCGCAAGCCACACTCAATTGTGCTTTTAGACCGAGGTGTGGATTCGCTTCATGCTCGAGTGAAGCTAATTCGTGAGGCCGAGAAGTCGATAGAGCTCGAATTTTTTATTTTTGATTTAGACGAATCGAGCCAGCTCATCACTCGTGAATTGATTAAGCGAGCCGAAGATGGGGTCGATGTCCGCATCTTGGTGGATTTTTCACTAGCGGTATTTAAGCTTAAACCGTCGTACGCCAAGTATCTTCAGTCTCGCGGAGTTAAAGTACGCTACTACAACACCGCGCCGATCTATCGGTTCATTTCTTCCCAGCACCGCAGTCATCGCAAACTTTTGATCGCCGATGACGAACGGATGATCACCGGCGGTCGCAATATCGCAAACGACTATTTTGATTTAGGTCACCATTATAATTTTATCGATAGCGACATTCTCGTCGTCGGTGAAATTGTGAAGGTTGCGCGCTTAGGTTTCGATTCATACTACAACTCTAAAATGGCAGAAGAACCCGATGTAAGCGACATCAGCGCAGAGGATTTTGCCGAAACTGCATCCTTTTTCGCTGATCGCCCCGGGCTAAATGAATTAGTCGCGAAGATCGAAAGACTGGCTGACTCCGGTTTGCGGGAATTTCCATGTGACAACATTACGTTCGTGACAGATCCGCCGGCCCGCGGTGAATCTCATCGTCGTGTGTTCAAAGAGCTGGTCGAGCTGTCGAGCCAAGCTGAAAAAAACATTCATATCGAAAGCCCGTATTTTGTTTTGCGGCCAGATGGTTTTGATGTTCTGAAAAACCTAACGGCCAAAGGCGTGAAGCTCACGGCGTTGACCAATTCACTGCATGCGACCGATGCTCCTTACGCCATCGCTTCACTGCTGTTCCGATTGGGGAAATTGAAAGACATCGGCCTTGATCTCTGGGTCATGACCGGCGAACGACCGGCCGAGGCTTCGGAGATGTCCAACGTTGAACGTTGGGGCCTGCATGCGAAGCGCGCGGTGATAGACGGCTGACACACTTTGGTCGGCACTTACAACATTGATCCACGCTCGGCGAACTTGAACTCCGAACTGCTGGTCGTTTGCAAAGACAATCCAGCCCTCGCTTCCGCTGTCTTAGAGAGTTTCGAGAAGCGGCGACAATCCGCGCGAGCGGTTTTCACACCAGAGCAAGAAACAAATACTGAAGTCTTGTTCGACGGTGCGAAGACGCCTGACCTCATTTTCTTTGCGATCACTTTCCCGATAGCCAATATGTTCGACTTCTTGCTTTGAGAGGGTGAACGATCAAACGTCATGACCTGAAAGAAGCGTACCGATATTTACGGCAAAATCCTGGCGTTGGATTGTTTATCGGCTCTTTTTGTTTGTTCGCTGCTGCGGATTTTCATTTTGGCTTGGTTGAAATGTCAGAGGCAAACGCAACAGCGGCGATAACAAGAATTAAGAGACGTTAATCGCTCAGCGGCACAGGCGTTGCAACCCCTCTTTCAACTGTAAAAGGTTATGCTGAATACGAAGCCGCGGCTCAGTCGTTCATACAGGAAGTTCGGTCAAATCCGAAATATCGCAAATACTTTTCGGTCGCTTCTCCGAGCGGCGACTAGAGGTCAAGGTGAGTCGAATCCAAAATCCGAGGCGCATTGCACATGCTGCGCGCGGAAATATTAAAAACACCAGGAAGTTCGACTACGAGCTCGATTACAAGAAACTGGATTTGAGAAGATCTCCAGAGCTCTATCGCGTCGGTGTCGGTGAGCAAGGCGTGTTATTGGTCGAAACTTACAAATCAGAGATTCTTCCGCACTGGAAATTTCGAACGCCTGCACTCGCACGCGTGGCTGCGGTCCACTACGGCAAGTTTGTAAGTTACCGGCGCGCAGAAGATTTCGTCGGCATGGATATGGCGCGCAAATTTTTGCAGATGGGTTTTACCCGGTCTCGTCGTTACGCGAATCACAAAAGTGGTCGGAAATACGATTCGCCTCTTGGCTTGCTGAAATTTGATAACGATCCTATGAAAGCGCGCTCCGCCGAGATCTTTTACGCCGCTTGGCAAAGAGCCGAGTCGAATAAGGAATATTCGATGCTCAAAGTTTTCTGGCGAAGTGCAATCGGGTAGGGTGGCGTTTGTGCCGGTCCGGATACACGACTTTTGTATAGAATTCGAACAGGTTTGACCGGATTTGTGACCAAATATTAGGCAAATTGCGGTTCAAACATTAGTGGCAGTTAATATGCCGCTAAATTTCAGCTTGAATTCGGGAATCGCTTGTCGTTGTAGTTGACCCAACCTATCCTAATAAAATGAAGGCATCGCAACTGCCACCAATTATAATCGGAATTGCGATCGCGACGGCGGCCATTGCGCTTGCGCATCGTCCGACTCGCGACCCGAACGGCCCTGTTCGCGTGCGCGCGAAACTCACGGCTTCCGAAGTCGGCCCGACGATGGTAAGCGCGACAAGCGATCAGACCATGTCTCAATTCGAGATCGTTGAAGCTGCCGTCATGCCGATCGCATCTAACGCGGAGATGATGCTAAATCCGCGTCCTGAAGACTCCAATCCGACAATCGCTGAGAATGCTGAAGAAAGCGCTGACCCGCGATTGGTCGAGGCTCGCGACCGCGAGGAACGAGAGCTTCACGACCTGCAACACGCTGTCGAATTGAGCTCGCTGCAACCCGAAAGCAAGACGCAAAATTAAAAATTTAAAGGCCCGAAAGCAATATTAGAAAGAGGACGACTATGAAGCTACTTAAGAAACTTATGACCGGATTACTGATCATCCTGCCGATGCTAGGTGGTGTATCGGCGTTCGCATCCGATCACGATGACGGAGAATACGACGGAAAAGGCCGGAACCTAAATTTGACCGATCTCTATGTCTTCCGTGAAGATAACTTTGAAGGCGGCGGCGGGTCGGCAGCCAACCTTGTGATGATCCAAAACAGCAACCCTCGTTCGATTCCAAAACAGCAGTATTACTTCAGCACTGTCGCAGTCTACGACTTCCACGTGAGTCGTGCTGGCACCAACAACGATGTTCCCGGAACGACGAGCGAACATGTGAAACTTCGTTTTCAATTCGGTCTGCCGAACGCTTCAAACGTTCAGACGATTACAATGACGGCGATTGTTGATGGCGTGGCGACTGTCGCGACCGGCACAGCTACGACGACTCCTCTTGGAACTGCGCCAACCAGCAATACGCTTACCATTGGATCGAACACATTCACGGTGTTTGCGGGATTGCGTGCCGATCCGTTTTACTTCGACGTGTTGAGCTTCTTTAAATGGCGGTTTGGGGTTGCAACAGGAACCAACCCAGCGCTTAGCACCATTTCGGCGGCCAACACTAACTTCGCTTTTGGCTACAACGTAAACTCAATCGTTGTGCGTCTACCAATCTCGTTCTTACAACAGTCCGCTGAAACAGTTTTCGACACATGGACATCAGTCTCTGTTCCGAAGTGATGAGTTCAAATTCAATTGAAATAATAAGGGATTAAAATGAAAAACAGAAATAACAGATTTGTTTCGCTCTCGGTTTTAACGTTGATGGGTTTAGCCTGGTTGATGACCGGCTGCACCGGTTCTGGTACCCCGGCGCCGATAGTTACCTCATACACACAGGTTGAGAGACTAGCTCGTCCGGCATTAAATGAAGGTTTAGTTTTGACCAACAGTAACCTGAACCTATGGAATTCGGTTGCGCCGTCGGTTGATTTATCTGCGGATGCGGCGAACCTCCGCACGGAAGTCGTAGGAACTTTGAATGCGATCCGCTCGTACGCAACAGGCCAGGGACTTGCACCAGCGCCGTTGGCGCAGGTCGTCTCTGGTTTTTTGCCGGACACGATGCGAATCGATACGACCAAGAATTTTCCCGGCGCGTCGGCGACGCTGACGACGATCGGCGGAGGAATGGCTTACGCGGGATGCGTAAGTGCGACGCAAGCGATTCTTTGCGGAGGTCGAAAGCTTCGAGACAACGTTGTGCAGATCACTATTAATTACCTGGCGAACAGTACCAACGCGGGTCTTGCCGGAGTGCCTTACGATCCGGGAACGCAAGCGCCGCCGGCTCTGTTAGCTGCATTTCCTTATATGGCCGCGCCACTTTAATTCTGAGATCTGATTGTTTTAGCTTCAATGGTGTAAAAAGCTGCCTGCCGCGAGTTACCGATTGCTAGTTCAATCGCGGCAGCTTGGTCGTAAACGTCGGAATCTCGAATCCCGCTTCGCAAAATCTGTCGAGATGTGCGTCGGGCTTCAGTCACTAGGCCCGCGGCTAGATAGGCGCGGGCCAAAACTAAAAGCGACGTCGAGCTGTGTCGACTTTCGCGTTCCGCAATTGCTAGCCCCAACGCTTCTTTCACATCTTCTGCGTTCCCGCGATCGAGCAGCAAAGTTACAAGATCCAGTCTGTGACCAATCCCACTATTTTTAATTTCGTTACGCAAAAGCGTTTCTGCCAGGGCACGGATTTCAGCTGAGCCAGCAGCATCGGCCATCGCCGCCTTCGCGCGTGCGAGGTGAATCATATAAGCAAGTTGCTTCGATGATTCGAACGCTGACTGGAATCGAATCGCAGCATCTTTGAAATTGCCCTGGCGCATTTCAATTTCGCCGAAGTTTAGAAACGCGAGGTGATAATTCGGAAGTGCTCTCAAAGCTTCGTTTAGCAAAACAGACGCGTGTTCGTATTCTCCACGGCGCAGAAGATACCGCGCGAAAAGACATCGAATCCGAACAGATTCCTTAAGTTCGCCGACATCCTCTATTTCAAGGGCGCGGATAAAATCGCTTTGTGCTTCACTGTCACGGCCCTGGGCCGCATATATTAGTGCACGAAGTCCGTAACTTTCCAATCCTGGCATCCGATCGACGTACTGTTCGGCGTGTTCTGTAGCATCTGGTAAATCTCCAATCGCAAGTTCCGAATTGGCTAAAAGACCCAAAACAGAAACTCGCCCGGAATCCTTTTTAAGAACGGCCATTCCACGACGAATCGCATCGCTAAACTCATGTCTTGATTCAGCGATTCGAGCTAATAGAATTTCAGATGAAGAGTTGTTAAACGACATGAGTCGAAGCGAATTCTCGGCGGCTTCCTTAGCTTTTTCGATCAAGCTGCCATCACCTGAAATCTGACCTTGCCGGAAGTAATGCGAGGCCAGTGCGCTCAAATCTAGCGCTTGAGGATGTTCCGCAACTCGCTTCTCAAGCGCCCGAGTTTCTTCTGACGCGTCTATCGGCGAAGTGGCCGAAAACTTATACTTTGCGACTTTGATAATCGGATCGGGTTCTGCTTCCCAGCTGACTGCAATGGCTGCGATCAAAAAGATAACCAATGCTGAAAAGATTAAAATCCGGTTTTTAAAATTCATTGTAGGCCCCCGTGCAAACGGCATCGTCGTTCCAGATTCGATTTTAGCAGTGACTAAACGACGAACGATTGTCACACTGGTTTAGCTTATCAACTCCAAACGCTGGTGCTCAAGCGCTGATCGCCAGATATCAAAAGGTGTTCATCTGAAGGTTCCTCTCGCCTTTATTATATTTTTTTTGAGTTTGACTGAAACGGCGATATCGCACCCACTCGACATTGGTTTGCTCAAAATCACCGTTAAAGATGAGTCGCCCCAAATCAGACTGGAGATTAATCCACAAATCGGCGCAGATCTGCTTAAAGTCAAACTTAGCGATCTTACTCCTTTGATGCTCGCTGAACGAAAACGGGATTTTTTAAAAGCGACGTTGCAAGAAGACCTTGTGATCCAGTCGACAGCTTGCGTGTGGAATGAAGACTATATTGTGACTTTGGATAGTCCCCAAATGTTGAGTCTAGAGATTGGCGCAACTTGTGAATCGGGCCGTGGAGATGTCGATCTCAAACTTCCTTTCCTAAGCAAAATGATGTCGAGCTATCATTTAATTGCAGTTTTACGAATGGGGGATGCCGAGCAGATGGGCGGAGCTGATCCAGCGAATTCAACGCTTCATTTCGATTATTTAAAACCGAAGTATGGGATTGCTGATTTTATCATGATGGGTCTCGAGCATATCGGAATTGCCAAGTCGGAATGGGTGACAGAATCAAGATTCCATTGGCCGGAGGGTATCGATCATCTTTTGTTTGTTGTCGCTCTCGTGCTCGGCGGTGGCACGATCTGGGCTGTCCTAGGGACGGTGACAGGTTTCACCATCGGGCACACTATCTCGTTGGCTCTCGTTTCTTTTGGACTCGTCAGTTTGCATGGTCGTTGGATCGAGGCCACTATCGCAGGGACGATCGCCCTCGTCGCCGGCCAAACAGTTTTCTACAAACGCGAAAAACCGCCGAAACACCGATTTCTGACGACAGTAGCGATTGGCTTGATTCACGGGCTCGGTTTTGCGACAGCGCTTACATCCTTGAATCTGGCATCAAATGAAATGCTCGGGGCCGTTTTTGGATTTAACCTCGGAGTTGAAATTGGCCAGGCCGCGGTCATCTTCGCGATCATGCCGCTCCTATTTATATTTCGTCGGTCCTCTGTGTTTAATCATATTTTTATCCGGGGAGCGGCTTTCGTTATCATGGCGACGAGCCTCTACTGGTTTTCCGATCGACTATAAAAGTGCCGCTCGAACTTCGCGATCCCATTTAATCAGATCTTGATTGTAACGCGATTTGTGCAATCGTAACTGCATGAGAATTGTAAAAAGCCTTTATTTTCAGGTTTTACTTGGAATTGGGTTGGGCGTTGTGTTCGGCGTGGTGCGGCCGGACCTAGCTGTTGAGATGAAATTTCTTGGTGATGGGTTTATTTCACTTTTAAAAATGGTGATTGGCCCGATCATTTTTACTACCGTTGTAGTTGGAATCGCAAATTCAGGCGACATGAAGAAAGTTGGTCGCGTCGGCGGCAAGGCGCTGATTTATTTCGAAACGGTTTCCAACTTGGCTCTCGTCATGGGTTTAGTCGCGGTCAACGTTTTCAAACCTGGTGAGGGTTTTAACGCTGATCCGGCAAAACTTGATGTGAGTCTGATCGCTAAGTATGCAGAGAAAGCGAGCGAGACATCAATTCTCGATTTTATCAAAAACATCATTCCTAAAACTTTTGGCGATGCGTTCACCGGAAGCGGCGATTTGCTGCAGATTCTTTTTCTTGCCGTGCTGTTTGGGTACGCACTCACGAAAATCGGTGAAAAAGGAAAAATCGTTCGTGAATTTCTTCACGGGATTTCTCAAGTGTTTTTCAAAATCGTGAGCCTCCTCATGCTGTTTGCACCGATTGGCGCCTTCGGTGCAATGGCGTTTACGATAGGAACATTTGGGGTCAAGTCGTTTGGCCCACTTCTGTCTTTGATGGCCGTGTTCTACTTCACGTGCGTCGTGTTTATCGTCGTTGTGTTGGGCAGTATCGCGAAGTTCGTTGGCTTCAACATCTTCAAATTTATTCGGTATATCCGCGAAGAACTGTTCACCGTCCTTGGAACATCATCTTCAGAGAGCGTGTTGGCTCCGATGATGGAAAAACTGGAAAATCTTGGGTGTTCTAAATCCGTCGTTGGACTTGTGGTGCCGACCGGATATTCGTTTAATTTGGATGGAACAAATATCTATCTGACGATTGCCGCGGTCTTTGTCGCACAAGCATTGAATATCGATCTCAGTATTGGTCAGCAATTAAGTTTGCTTTTGGTGGCGACGTTAACATCTCAAGGTGCTTCGGGCGTAACAGGTGCGGGATTCATTACTTTGGCGGCAACGCTTGCTGTCGTCCCGTCGGTTCCGGTTGCAGGTCTCGCATTGATCTTTGGCATTGACCGTTTCATGTCTGAAGCGCGCGCGCTTACGAACACGATCGGCAACGGTGTTGCCGCCATCGTTGTTTCTCGCTGGGAGAACGAACTCGATTTAGCGAAATTGAACATCGAATTGAATCGACCAGTATCGATCGTAGATATCAAGCTGGATTAAATTCGTTTCAAGCTGCCGTCTTCATTTGCTTCCTACGGTTGATCATGACTGAGACAACTATTGAAGAACTGATCAGCAAAGCGATGATTAGTAATGACCAGTTGATCGGAAACTTTCCGCCGAAGGCTTCATTGAGCCAAACCATCTTAACACCGACGAAGATCAGCACCGAAGCAAGTCCGTATTTGATGTATGCGAATCTATCCATCACATCGGCCAGCATGAAGTACATCGAACGGAGACCTAAGATCGCAAAGATGTTCGAAGTGAAGACGATCAGCGGCTCCTTCGTGAGTGCAAAAATTGCTGGTACTGAATCGACTGCAAAGATAATGTCACTGAGCTCGAGAAAGATAAGCGAAAGAAACAGCGGCGTTACGTATGTCTGTCCATTTTTTTTAATGAAAAACTTCTGTCCTTCGATCTGCGGGTGAACCCGGAATAGTTTCTCAAGCTGTCGTACTAGAAAATTGTTTTCTAAGTTCTGAGGCTTTGTCCCTGCAAAAAACATTTTAACGCCGGTCAAAAGCAGAAGGGCCCCGAAGAAAATGACGACCCAATGGTACTGCATGAGCATAGAGCCCATTGCGATAAAGATGCCCCGAAAAACCAGCGCTCCCAGGATTCCCCAGAAGAGAACCCGGTGCTGATACATTTTAGGAATTCCGAAATAGCCAAAGACGACCGCAAAAATAAAGATGTTGTCGATGGCGAGAGACTTCTCGACTACGAAGCCGGTTAAGAACTCAAGAGCTGTGGTCTTCGCTTGAGCATCGGGATCAAAGCCCGGAATGGAAGTATAGCGCTCATGGGTTGAGAATTGATATTTGGCATAGAGATAAAAGAGATAGTTGAAGACGAGAGCCGTGCTGATCCAGACCGTTGTCCAAATCGAGGCCTCTTTAAAGCCGATTTCGTGGGCTTTCTTATGAAACACCCCAAGGTCTAGAGCTAACACCACGAGCACAAAAGCGGTGAACCCTAAGTAAAACCACCAATAGTCGTAGAATGGGAAAAGTATCATCGGCTCATTTCTCCTTCGATATCTCAGTACATCTATCGTATCGTCTAAGCCGGTCGATCTCTCAAATCGATAATAGATTTAATCAGTATCGTATAATGCGATATGGGTGACCGGGGGTCTAATGGGTCCATGGATAAACTACCATCATCTTTTTTACTTTAAGACGATCGCGGAAGAAGGGACTGTATCGAAGGCGGCTGAGAAGCTTCGATTGGGACAGCCCACTTTGTCAGCGCAGCTCAAGCAATTTGAGCACACGCTCGGAGTGCAGCTGTTCGAGCGACACCACAAGAAACTCGTTCTTACCGAGCAAGGAAAGGTGGCGCTCGATTACTCAAAGGGCATCTTTCGAATGGGATCTGAGATGTACGAGGTTCTTCATGACCGGCTTAAGCCGCTCAAGCCTTCGCTTCATCTGGGTGCACTCGATAGTGTCCCAAAGCAAATCGTTCTTCAGTTAGTGAAACATGCTTTTCGCATCTCGCCCTGCCAAATTACCCTGTCAGAAGGAAAGTCAGACGAGTTGGTGAGAGAGTTAGTAGCGCACCGTATGGATTTGATGGTAACGAACTTTCTGCCGACGGGCATGGACGCCAAGGGACTTTATCCCAAGTCTATAACTAAAAAGAACGTCGCTTTTTACGGTGCGCCTAAATTTAAAATCTTAAGAAAAGGATTTCCGAAATCAATTTCGGGGAAGCCTATGATTTTTCCAACCTACGACAGCAGGCTAAGACAAGACTTAGACCACTGGGCGAAGCTCCATAAGATAGAGCTTAATATTGTGATTGAAAGCCAAGACATCTCGGTAAAGAAGCTTATGGCAATTAGCGAAATGGGTCTTGTACCAACTGCGACCCATACAGTAACGGGTCAAATTTTACGAGGCGAGTTGGTCGAAATCGGACAGCTTCAAGGCGTTCATGAGGAACTTTTTCTCGTGACGGCACAGAGGAGAATGGAGAATCAAATTGCTGCGAAACTTATGGAGTCATTTGTAGTATAGATTTTAACGCTACAAAGACGATTTTTTATCCATTTTAAGAATCTTTAAAAATCTCGAACTCCTTACTAAGTTAAAGGACAAACCAAGTTATCTGGGTAGGGGTATCTGCGTTGGGCTCCGCTGCGGACCAAGCGGATTATGTGTTTCGATCGCCGCTAGCTTCGGTGAACTGCTCGAGCAAGGCCCAAAGCTTAATGGCAGTCGAGCCGTGGCTTCAAAGACCCGCCCTGGACAACTTGAAAAATGATTCAGGTAAAATTCAAAAACTTAGATAAATCACAGATGGCTCGTGAAGCCGTTCACGACCGGATCGACACACTAATCGCAAACTTTGACGATTTGGGCGAAAGTAAAATTCTGGTCATTCTCGAGATGGAAAACTCGCCGGCGCAAGCGGGTCCGGACTTGTTTAGAGTGCAACTCCTTGTTTCGAGAGGTCGATACGACGGCATAACCGTCGAAAAGTCAGATTCAAACCTCTATGTTGCTCTAGCGAAGGTCTCCGGGCACATGCTTGAAGTTCTTAACCGCTTTGGCGACCGAGCACGAGTGAGAGCAAGAAAGCGGGCTCGAGAAGTAGTGATGGAAATCGAGAATGGAATGAGTTTTGTAGAGCACAAGATCGGATGAGTAGCTTCGCAAGCTTTGATCTAATTATTTTATTCTTTGTCCTAGGAGTTCTTGGCTCATGGATTAGGTCAGACTTAGAGATTCCTGAAGCCGTATCTCGCTTTCTCTCGGTTTTCTTGCTTCTCTTTTTAGGTTTGAAAAGCGGACATGAGGTGCGTTTTGCGGAAAGCCTCTCAGGCTTTCTTCCATCGTTAACAATGGGTCTTATCTCGTGCTTCGCACTTCCCATTGTGATGTTTTTCCTGATTAGAAATCGTTTTGGAATCGCCAACGCTTCTGCGTTGGCCGCGTCTTACGGTTCCGTAAGCGCAGTTACGTTTATCGCAGCCCAAGGAATTTTAGATAATCGAGGTGTGAGCTTCAACGGCTACATGGTGGCGACGATGGCTCTGATGGAGATCCCGGCGATTTTAGTGGGAGTTTATCTTTATCAACGATTTGCAGGCAAGGCGCACCCAGGCCGATCGATATTTTCGACCATATTTTCTGCAAAGTCCGTTGTTCTGCTATTAGGCGGATTTTTTATTGGTTTCGCGATGAACGAAAAGTCGTGGACTGGCATTTCGCCCGTCATAGAAGGCTCGTTCAAAGGTGTGCTCGCGTTTTTCCTGCTCGACCTAGGAGTTATCGCTCAAAAGCAACTTCGTGAAGCATGGAAGTTCAAGTTTGCAGCCTTACCACTCGCGGTGTTTTCCCCGTTATTTTTCGGAAGCATTTCGGTAGTCGCCGGTCACTTTATAGGAATCCCGCAAGGCGATCTTGTCTTACTATCGACTCTCATCGGTAGTGCCTCGTACATTGCGGCGCCAGCAGCGGTAAGGTCATCGATTCCGCTGGCGAATCCGAGTCTATACCTGGCGATGCCCCTCGCTCTCACATTCCCGATGAATCTGCTTTTCGGAATTCCATTCTATATTTACCTTTCGGAGCTGTTGGTTCGCGGATAGTTAGGAGCTATTTTGGCTTTGCGTTCGTCACGGGTTTGCGGGTCGCTAGTTCTTTCATCCGCGCAAGGTGATGGACGACTGCAGAGGGAATGTTGGTTCCGGAACTGCCGGAATATCCAAGGATCGTGCTCGTTTGATATTTTCGGAAACACTTTTCGCTCATATCGGTGTGCGAGTACTCTGCAATGCATGCGCTTAAGTATTCTTCAGATAAATCCCATGCCGCAAAGCCGGGTAGCATATCGTATGTCGTGGCGAGTAACAGGTAGGATTCGCCGCGGAGGGGGCTTCGTGGAAATCTTGTCAGCAAGTCGTGAAGTGTCGTCGAGGCTCGAAGCATCGGTACATTCGAGTTTTCAAAATGACCGATCGTATTTTCCCGCTTCTGGCTGGTGGCGATCAAGCGTTTCGCTTCTGCGAATAAGCCGGCGTCGTCCTTGACTCCTGTTGCGACATCGGCTTGCCAAGCCAACACTGAATTTTTCCAATCGTTCAACTCAGCTTGCAACATTGGGGAGGTCGCTTTGCTCGCTTCGATTTCGTGAATTAGTCTGAGAGCCAATTTCGGATCACGTTTAACTCGAACCGCGATCGCCAAAGCAACCTTAGCCTGTCGATCAATTGTGCGTTCGTCTGGCTTATTTACTTTTGCATCGCGAAGCGTTTGCGAAAAGTCTTTCAGACCTTCCTCAAACTGTCTTGTAGCGATCAGAGCTAAAAATCGATCGGCGAAGTTTAACTTCGCAAATTGATCTTTGAACTGCTCTAGCTTCAGCTCGGATCCCGTTGATGATTGCGTGTGACACATAGTACACTTTGCGAGTGCGGATCGCAGATAATTTTGTGATTGGCGGTGCGCCTCAGGACTGCCACCAAAAGCGATTTGCGCAGCTCCAACTTCATTTTCGAAAATCTGCGCGACGAAACGAATGCTGGGGTCGGCTTTCGCGTCCAACGGCGAATTGAATTTTGCGGTATGGCCTTTTAAGCTCAAGGAATGTGTGGCGAGCGAGTCCAGTGCTCTTTTAATCGTCAGTGCATTCTTGGAGTCTTGGTACTTCGACTCGTCAAACGCATAAGGAAACAACGCAAGCACGTCTGTTAGCATGGACTGCATTCGAAGTTTCCATTGGGCATCCCCGACCTTCTCTTGCGCAAATGTCGTCGAAGCAAGCGCGCTAGCGATGAAAAATACTGTGGCCGTATTTCTTAATTTCATCTTGGGACACCGCTTTCAGTTGAAGTGTTGTCACGAACGTCTGCCACGGTAAGTTCGTTGTGCACGAACAAAACTCCAGGCGCATTCCAGGCTGCAAGTACCGCATCGTTTGCCTCGAACCTTGAATGAACTTTTCCAGAGAGAGTGACTTGATTGCCAGAAACGGTAACCCTGATCCTCTTGCCTTCGTCGACGGCCGAACGTTTGAAGGCCTCTTCAATTCTGTGCTGGACGTCACCCGGCACAAGTTTAGATTTCAGCGTGATCCGATTGGTCACGCCTCGGACTCCTCTTAGATTTCCAACAGCTTTGGAAGCGGTCTCGCGCTCGAAACCCCACTCGGTTTCGCCGCCCAAAGTAATCCAACCATTGTCGACCGACACTTCAAGATTCCCCGGAACACCGTAAGTCCAATTCAATGCATTGATAGCCGCTGTTGCGATCTCTGAGTCCTCTCGCATGTGAGTGCCAAGCAAATCGATATCGAGTTCGTCGGCGATCGCGCTCACGCCGCCGATGCGTCGAACTATACCCACGGCAGCGGCCTTAGAAGAGTAGTGTGGAACGGTACCTGACAACGTAACGACGCCGTCTTTTGCGGTCGCAGTAACGTTTGTTTCGTCAATGCTTGCATCCCAAACGAGCTCGTTCATCACGTCTTGCTGAATCTGAGCGTCGGATTTTTTCAAAAGATTGAACATTGCCTACTCCTTCGATTTATTTTTTGTCTATCATCGAGTTCAACGCGTTACCGCCGAGGGTTCGCACGTGCAGCAGGTACCGACCAGGCGGCGCGGCTGATATACTCACTTTCTTCGAAAATGGAAACGCGCCGTCTTTGCACATTGATCCGGTAATGACCTTGGCGATCGGTTGAATAACGATGACTTCGTTCTGGATCGTGAGGATCTCTCGATCCAATTCCATACAGTCGGTGCTAAATGCGCCGGAGATAATGACTTCGGAGGTCGCGCCGTTTTGTTCCAAGGTCGCGAGCGCTACGGGTGCGTAAATAAAATCATCGGCACTATTCGAGGTGGCGGGTTTTACTGTGAAGCTGCCGAGAACTTGACCGCCGCCCTGATGAATCGACCATTTTCCGGGCTTCAAAATTCCAACGTCTACGATTCGTTGAAAGGGAAGAATGAATTGCAGACAGTACCCCGAGTATTCATAGGCGACCGGCCCTAGCGAAATGACCTGTTTCGCCTCATCGACGTGCACCGTTGTTTCTGCGTGGCGATAGCACGTACTTCGAAACATCCCTTCGCCAGTAATTTGAACATGATCGTTCGTGTCGTAACCGTCGGCTACATAGATTTTATTGTAGAGGGCTGCAATACGTTTGGGGTCGGCGCTGGTCAATCCTGCGTGTGAAGTGGAAAGTTGCCAGCCGTAGCTGAAGAGCAGAATTAGAAAGCCCAATGTGAATTGCCGAATCATGAAATCCCCCTATTGATGTTGCTCAACGTACGGGTAATTGACTTTCACGTGTTGTACCGCCGAGGGGTGCTCCGTGAGCTTCCTCGCGGTTTTTGCGAGACGCTATGGCCCGTTGACGATCGGCGTGTGTCTCAGCAGAATTCGTCTGACAGGCACGGACCGCCTTTGCGAACTCCAGCGAAAACTTCCTGACTTCTTCCCAGTCCGTGAACTCATAATCTTTTTCGGTGTCGGTTTTGCGACCCGCTTTTGCGACAATCAGATGCAAGAGGTGTCGTTTGAACCAGCCATATTTCGAATAGAGTAATGCTCCGGGAAACACGGCCCACTGATCCGGCTGCCAACCAGTCTCAAGAAAAAAATTTGAGACGAAGTCACGCTCGGCCTGCAATATCTCGGGCTCATCCTTTTGCAGCGCTCCGAGGCAAACCGAAAAGAACGCCGTCGGCAGAGTCGAGAATGACTTGGCGTCTTTAGAAATAAGTTCGGTAAACTTCGCCGGGAAGCGTGACATGTGCACCGAAGCGCCCGCGATGACCGCAGAGTAATCGTCGGTTTGTATGTTATCGGCGTATTCGGAGTCGAGCAACTCGACCGAAAAGCCTTCTTTCTTAAACGTGTCGCCAATGAAACTTGCGATCTTTCGGGTTTGTCCTTCAACTGTTCCGTAGATAATGAGGATCGGCTTCACAAGTTTCTCCATTCCGTTAACATCTTTTTCGCGCGCTGTGGTTTTACGTTTGACGGGATGACAAGAACTGGGGTGGTCGAAAGTTCGAGAATTTCGCGCGTAACGCTTCCGATAAATACAGCTTCCCATGGGCCGGTTTTTTCGGTCATGACAATTATACTCGCATCATTTTTTTTTGCCGATTTTAGGATTCCGTTCGAAATCGACTTCGAGTTATTCAGAATTTCATACCTTGCATCAATTCCGAGTGCTTGAGCCTTTTTGATCCAGAGTTCCGCCGTCGCATTCGTTTCGTTTTCTTGCATGCTAAGGTAGTTGTCGAACGCGTTCCAGCCGCCTGTAATTCCGGCGTACGCAGTCATCGTTTCATTCACCAAATTTGGTAGTACGTGAGTGACAATGAGTTTTGCTCCGGTGCCTTTCACAAAACTCAGCGCCTCGTTGTATGAAGTTTCGTCGATGTCCGAGAAATCCGTTGCAAACAGGACCGTCTTTAATGATTTGAGTGCTGGCGCCTTGGCATTCAATACAAAAACTGGCGCGCCCGACTTTGAGATTATCGAACCAACGAAACCGCCAGGAAGTGACGCAGTTTTAGGTTGTGTGTGACTAAACACGGCGATCGCGGCTGGCTTCGATGAATCGATTTCGGTGAGCACTCGTTGCACTGAACCTTTTCGAGAGTGATACGGTTGAAAGAGAATTTTTGATTCAATCGCCCCTTTCCGCCGATTGCGCTTCAAAAATTTTCCTAACGCAGTCTTTCCGATATTCTGAAATTCAGTCTGCCAATTCGATGTAAAATCACCTGGCCAGTTAACCTGATCGGGGCTCATGACCGAGATCGCTTTTGCAGTCCATCCCGCTTTCGCGGAGATGCGATCCATCGAGGTCATCGCGTTCTTCACAGAGTGACCCTCTTTAAGACAATCGAAGGTCATCAAGAGTTTCCCGTTTGCCATTTTCACTGTCGCCTCAGTTCGCCGGTAAGTTTAACTTCTTGGAAGTTAGATTGAGCAATAGAGGTGCCTGGCTGAGCGCGAGCTGAATGACGGCAGGTGAGACAAAAAGGCTCAACGGGCACTTAGATAGTCTCAAGTTCAATGTTTAAGACGCGTCTCTAAAAGTTCGTTAAATGCTTTGAGTGCGTCAATCCAGGTAAAGATGCCGACGAGTTTGTGATTGTCGCACACAAGCGCACACCCGTATTTTTTCTCAGCCATTTCGCTGCAAACATCTGCGAGCGAGGATGTTGGTGAAATTATATAGGGGTCAGGCGTATACGCATCTTCGACTGTCACTTTTTCGGGGTCGACATCTTTGAAACTTTCGACCAGTTTCACATCGCGGTCCGTGAGAATTCCAATGAGTTTTCCGGCGGACAGCACTGGCAAGTGGCGTACTTTATACTCGCTCATCATCGAATCGGCTTTTGACAAGTTTTGCTCGACGCCAATCGTGTGCGGAAGGGTCGTCATATACTTCGAAATGCTGGGAATCGCTTTCATGTCAGCTCCTAGTTCAGTTGTTTAAATTCATTCACTTGTGAGTCCCGTTTTGATGCGCAGGCGATTCAGAATCTCCCGCGAAATTTTGAGCGTCTCGATAGAAGAAATCTCCGAACGCGAGACGTATTGTTGTTGTTCGAGATAGTTCGAAAGACTGGCATTCAGCACCGCGAGGTTTAGGCGAAGGTTACTTTTTTTCCCCCCTTTGAAGTCGAGGTCCGCAAGACAAGCCCGCAGTTCTGCGAGTGCTTCCACGACACCTTTTACTAGTGAACGATCCTTAGACGACATCGTTTCAACTTCCGGTTGACGATGATTTAAGGCAGCTTCGATCGCATAGGCCGCTAGGCGTAGATCGGCGCTCTCAACCGTTGAATTTTTCTGAATCGCTGCTTCGTATTTCCTCATCAGCTCAAATCCAAATTGGAGTAGGTTCATATGCCATTCGCCTTTACACCGTCTTAGGCCATCACCGTGATTCGTTGCAGTCGCTGTGCCCCGACAGACACACCGTCGTCGTGTTCGCTGAATTTTCGAGACATTCATGGTTGTGTCGAGACAGTGGTGCTCATTTGACGTGTACGATGGTCGGCAGCTAAACTGCGGCATGCAAAAGTTAACACCGGGGCTTGTCGATCAGGTTTTTCTCAGCTGCGTAGAAGATTGCCTTGAGCCGATGATGTTAACGGACCGTGGTGGCAAGCTGACTTATGTTAACCCGGCATGGATCGCAACCTACGGGTATTCGAAGGAAGAAGCTCTGGGGCAAACACCGCGACTTTTGCGATCCAACCTACAAGATGAAAAATTTTATAAAGATATCTGGATTTCTATCGTCGATCCTGAAGTCGGATTCTGGAAAGGTGAGCTGACGAATCGCGCAAAGGACGGGCATCTCGTGCCAGTTCTGCTGACGATCACACCATACCGGGGACCGGCAGGTGAAATTATCGGACACATGGGTATCGCGATGGACCTCACCGAAACCAAAAAAATGGAGCAACAGATTCTGCATCAAGACCGTATGGCTTCGGTTGGCCTACTCGCTGGCGGCCTTGCTCATGAAATTGGAAATCCGCTTGGTGTGATTCGAGGTCGCGCCGAGCTCGCTCTGAAACAGGTCGTCGGAAACGAAATCGCGGAAAAAAATCTGACAATCATACTCAGTCAAATCGATCGTATCTCGGGACTCATTCAGGCGTTGATGCGAGTTAGTCGTTCGCCCGAGAAGACTCCGCTGAAGAAAGTAAATTTACAGAGTGCGGTAAAAGAAGTCGTCGAGTTAACAGCAGAAGAATGTCGTCGCTCTGAAATTAGCGTCCATTCGCGAGTGCACGAATGTTGTGCTGTATTATCGGACGCGAGTCACTTGCAACAGCTTCTCTTGAATATCGTGATCAACTCGATTCACGCGATAGAGGAACAGAAGAGAAATTATAGTCACTCGCCGGTACAACATTTCATTGAAATTTCCGCAGTTGAGAAAGACCCAAATCTTTACGTTCTATCCGTCCGGGACTCCGGGTGTGGAATCGCGAAAGAAAATTTGAACAAACTTTTTAGGCCGTTCTTTACAACGAAAGAGGCCGGGAAGGGAACAGGGCTTGGTCTTGCGATCGTAGCAAAACTCGTCGAGGAAGTTGGCGGGAAAGTTTCAGTCCGCAGCGACGGGATCGGTCTGGGTGCGTGCTTCGACATCGAGTTCCAATCGACCTAGAAGGACCGAGATTACTCCGCCACCGGACTCTCATCGTCGTCAAGAATAGCATCGTCATCGATGACGAAACCATACTCACGTTCTTTGCGATACAATGTACGGCGATTGACTCCCAATATTTGAGCAGCCTTTTCTTTACGCCCGGCAGTCTTGTCTAACACAAACTTAAAGTACCTTTTCTCCATTTCCTCGAGCGTGGGCAGGGCCCCTGACTGAGTTAATCCAAAAAAAGACTCAGCATCACCTTCGCCTGCCGAAGGTAAATCCTTGGCTTCAATGGTACTTCCGCGAGTGAGCACAACGGCACGTTCGACGATATTTTCAAGCTCTCTCACGTTGCCTTCCCATGGCATACCAACGATCCGTGCCAACGCATCTTGCGAAAAATTTTTGATCGGAGAATTGTTCGATTGAGAATACTTACGCAGAAAGTGATCTGCTAAGAGCGGAATATCTTCGCGGCGATGTCGAAGCGGAGGAATGGTTATCGGAATAACAGAAAGTCTGTAATACAGATCTTCACGGAAGGTTCCGTTTTTAATGGCTGCTTTCAAATCCTTGTGAGTGGCCGCTACGATTCTTACGTCGATCTCGCGATCGATGTTGTCGCCGACGGCGCGAATCTTTCTTTCCTGAATAACCCGCAGCAATTTTCCCTGGAGTGCGAGATTCATATCGCCGATTTCATCTAAGAATATCGTCCCACCCTCAGCTTCTTCAAATAGTCCGCGTTTTTTAGCGATAGCACCCGTAAATGAACCTTTGGCGTGACCGAATAACTCGCTTTCTAAGAGCGCCTCGGGAATCGCGGTGCAGTTGATCGCGACAAACTTTTTTGTTCTTCGCGGTCCTTCGTCGTGGACGGCACGGGCAACGCGCTCTTTGCCGGTTCCACTTTCGCCGGTGATGAGAACGTTAGCGGAAGCCGGTGCGACTCGTCGTATCAGATCGAACACTTCGCGCATGCCCGGGGATTTGCCGATAATTTTTGCGAAAGACTGAGTTTGTTGGATTTCATTTTGAAGGCGTGTGTTCTCGAGCTGCAAATCACGAAACTTAAGCGCGCGCGCAACAGTGATGCTCATTTCAGTGAGCTTGAAAGGTTTGGTCGTGTAATCGAACGCTCCGCGACGAATGGCTTCGATCGCAGTTTCAATCGTACCGAATGCCGTTATCAAAATGATCGGAATCTTTGGTGCAATCTCGCGAAATTTAGAAATAAATTCGATTCCCGTCATTTCGGGCATAGTGAGGTCGCTGATGACGAGATCGATCTTCGGTCGATCCGGTTCGTAAATGTCAGAGACGTTGAATTCTTTGAGCTCAATTCTGCGAAGCGCTTCGCTCGCCAAAGCCGACTCGCTGACTTTGTGACCTTCGGAGCGAAGAAAGTCGACCACCATCGATCGCATAGCCTGATCATCATCGATCACAAGAACGTGGTGAGGACTCGACATTTTTTTGCTCCCTAAGCACCAACAGCTCTAGCTTGGATATTGTGTGACCGCAATGGACGTGCATCCAAGGTGCCACGCCCAATCACCGCGAAGTCTGCCGAGGCCGAATTCGAAGGTTAGTGCGAGACAAATTAACTCAAATGCCGCGAACAGGTTGGGCCAGTTTATCTCAATTGCTGCACCACCTCACTTTGAGCGGTTCCGCAGGGGACGCTCGTTGAACGAATTCGGTGCGCTGGCTTCGGACTTGGCGGCGTTTTAACTAAGACCGGCATCGGGACCTTGGTCGCCGAGACAAAAAGGTCGATCGAGATCGATGGTGAAACGTGGCTCCTCGATAAACCATTGGGAGCAGACTTCGCGCTCATACACGCGTACCGACCGCAGCCACGCGCTCGGAATGCTGGTC
>JAYSST010000631.1:0-2787 GCA_043720435.1 Bdellovibrionales bacterium | reverse complement strand
AGCAGTATTTTTATCCCGACTTGCCAAAGGGGTATCAGATTTCACAATTCGACCTTCCGTTGTGCGAACACGGCAATGTCGAATTTTTCCTCGATGGAGTGAAGAAGAACATTTCGATCACCCGTGCCCACATGGAAGAAGATGCCGGTAAATCCACGCATCACGGCGAATATTCGTTGATCAACCTTAATCGCGCGGGCACGCCACTTCTCGAAATTGTTTCGGGCCCCGACATTCGTGGACCCGCTGAATCGGCCGAGTACGCAAGAACAGTCCACAAGATTTTGCGTTACCTCGATGTTTGCGATGGAAACCTCGAAGAGGGTTCTTTCCGTTGCGACTGTAACGTCAGTGTTCGCAAAAAGGGTGAGAAGACTTTACGGACTCGAGTTGAAATCAAAAACATCAACTCGTTCCGCTTTGTGGAAAAAGCGGTGGAGTACGAGATCCTTCGCCAAATCGACTGCTACGAGACGGGCGAAAAGATCGTTCAAGAAACACGTCTTTATGATCCGGATAAAAATCGAACGTTCGCGATGCGGTCTAAAGAGGAAGCACACGACTATCGTTATTTCCCAGATCCAGATTTGTTGCCGGTAGAAATCGAAGACAGCTTCATCAATCAGATTCGAGCCACATTGCCCGAGCTTCCGCTCAAGCGCGCGGAACGTTTTCAGTTGCAGTACAAAATTCCTGAGTACGATTCGCTCGTCCTTACACAAGACATTGCGCTCGCCGATTATTACGAAGAGGTCGTCAAATCTGCGTCGTCCGGAACGGACGCAATTAAACAGTCGGGCTCCCCCGCCGCCTCGACCGCGAAGGCAGCGTCTAATTGGGTGATGACGGATCTTATGCGCGAACTGAATGAGTCGAAAAAAACGGTCGAGAATAGTCCGATCAGCTCGAGCAATCTTGGAAAGATGATTGCGCTGATCGACAAAGGAACGATTTCGGGAAAAATTGCTAAAACGGTTTTCACCGAGATGTGGTCGTCTGGAAAAGAGCCCGAAGCTATCGTGAAAGAAAAGGGTCTCGTTCAAATCACGGATACTTCGGCGATTGAAAAGGCGATTGACGACGTCATCAATGCGAACCCAAATGAAACGACCGCTTACCGCGGCGGTAAAGATAAACTCTTCGGCTTCTTTGTTGGCCAGGTCATGAAAGCGACGAAAGGTCAGGCGAGCCCTGATATCGTGAACCAGCTTCTCAAAAAGAAATTGGCGGGAAGCTAGTCATGTCAGGCGCGTCTGGAAAGACGGCGCGTCTGCGCATTGCGGGTCTCGATCTAGGCACCAACACCTGTCTTTGCCTGATTGCAGATGTCGAAGTCGCGAACGGCGAATTTCGTTCGTTAAAAGTCGTGCGCGATGAAGTTCGAATTGTTCGGCTCGGACAAGGTGTCCACGCATCAAGAGCATTGCATCCCGAAGCCTTGGCGCGTGCCGAAGAAACCTTCCGTGAATTCAGCGGTTTCATCAAAACGGCGAATTGCGACCGCGTTCTCGCCGTCGCGACGAGTGCTGCGAGAGATGTCAAAAACGGTTCGCTCCTCATCGAACTTGGACGGAAATACGGAATCCCGATTGAGATCATCAGTGGGGAAAAAGAAGCAGAGCTAACTTTTTCGGGCGCGTTCAAACCTTGCGGTGCCGGACTCACGGCGATGATCGATGTGGGCGGTGGATCAACGGAGATTATTTTCGGCGACCACAATGGAATCCTTCTCCGTTTTAGCGCCGACGTCGGTAGCGTGCGATTGACTGAACGATTTATTAAATCGCAGCCGATTCCGCAGCACGAGCTTATGCAGATAAAAGAGAACGTGCGCGCGTCTTTAGTTCAAGGTTTCGAACTCGCTCTGGATAAATTCAACGAGCCGGCGCAGCCGAAGGTTGACAGCGGCACGGTGCAAGAGCCGCCGCTGACCAAAGCCGAATTATTCGCGCGGGTCGAACAGACAATCGGCGTCGCTGGAACGCCGACGACGCTAGCGGCAGTCGATCTTGGTCAGGATTTCGAAACTGAAGCTGTGCATGGTTACGAATTCAATATCTCGAGCCTCGACGAATGGACAGCACGCTTGGCTTCTATGTCGGTCGCGGAACGGCAAAGTCTTGCTGGAATGGAACCGAAACGCGCGGACGTAATTGTTTCAGGCGCGATTTGTTTGGCGGAATCCATGCGGGCGATTAACTCTCGAGTATTAAAAGTTTCCGTCCGGGGTCTTCGATATGGAGTTGTGAAATGGTGCGCAGTCAGATGACACGATCTTGCTTGAAGCAGCAGGCCGTTCGTTTTTCTTCCTATTATATAGTCTGCGTTCTTGTTTCGTTCGGAGTTCTCTTCCTCGGAGCCGGAGGTTGTTCTCCTGCAAAGACGTCGGCTGCGACAAACGGCGCGGAACTTTCGACTAGTAAAAGACCGATTTTCAAAAAACGTAAAATAAAAGTCGCAGAAAAATTTCTCAACGTTGAAATTGCCGACACAGACGTTCGGCGCGCTTTCGGATTGATGTTTCAAGACAAGCTCGGGCCAGACGAAGGAATGCTTTTTGTGTTTGAAACCGAAGAGCAAAGGTCATTTTGGATGCAGAACACGCTTATTCCGCTTTCGATCGGTTACTTTAGTCGCGCAAAAGTGCTGAACGAAGTGATTGATATGCAACCGGCAGCGCTCGGATCGTCGCGACCAAAGACATATCCGAGCAGAAAAAAAGCCATGTACGCACTCGAAATGAACATCGGTTGGTACGAAAGAAATAAAATCCGGCCTGGAGTCTCA
>JAYSST010000630.1:0-1130 GCA_043720435.1 Bdellovibrionales bacterium | reverse complement strand
ATCGAAAACTCGCGCACACCTTTTTCGCTCCACTCGCGCGCAATGTTTTCGCTTTCCTCAGCATCTCCGCTACCAAGTGCTCGCAGCAAACGGAAACTCTCTGCTCGCCAGAGCCTGCGGAACTGGCTCTTTCGCCCTTCAAGTGTTGCCGTCTGAGCTTCGAGATCACCAGCTGAAAGCCCTGACTTTTCCCCGGATGCTGCGGCAGCACCGCCAAGCTCGACAAAGTCTGTTCGCAGACGATCCCATTCCTCGAGCAACGAAGAGTCAACCGATCTTAGGACAAGCGCGAGCTCGATTTCGAATTCGCGAAGCTCGTCGTTCTTAATTCGATCCGGAACGGTGTGCGCGAGGACTTTATAAACGTCGTTGACGGTTCGAAGCAAGACGCCCTCGCCGCGCTGAAGATCGTACTCTCGGATATAATCCGCAAAGTTCATCCCCTTTTCAAACATCTCGCGAATGATCGACTTCGGCCGAATGTTTTCGGCTCCAACCCAAGGGTGCTTGTCCACAAAGTCGTTAAAGGTCTGATAAATGAAGTCGCGCAGCGGCTTTGGAGCTTCGACGGCTTCCAACTTTTCTTGTCGTTCTTCGAATTCAACGCCTTCTGACTTCAATCGCAGAAAGAGGGTTTGGCGCGCGCGGTCGGTTTGTTTTCTCAAAATTAAATCGGGCGACTCGACAATAGCTTCACACAACGTGATCACATCAAGTGCGAACGTTTCGCCTTCGGGGTTCAGTTCTTCGACAGTATCGAGAAGCCACAGAGACAAGCTCTGGTGTAGCGAAAAGTCTTTCTGCAAGTCGACGTTTACCTTGAGTGGATTCAAACCGATGATTTTACGGTCGACGAGAGAACGGAAAAGTTCAAAGGCGCGGTCGCGGTGTTTTTTCTTGTTCACTTCTGTCTCGTGCGAGACCCGAATTAACCGGCGAAGGGCATCACAGCCGTCATTTGACCCGACGTCTTCTTTTCGAGCCAAGACAGACAGCACGAGACCGTGATCGACTTTGAAACGTGAGATTAATGGTTCGGGAGTTGATTTGATCAACTTTTGAAAGGTCGCTTCATCCCAATGTACAAAACCTTTTTCAGGCGGCTTTGCCTTGACCATTTTTTTCGCTTT
>JAYSST010000629.1:0-2792 GCA_043720435.1 Bdellovibrionales bacterium | reverse complement strand
ACCGCACCTCGTTCGCGTTAAAGCTCGGCCGGCCCGCAGGCCGCTGCTCCAGGTGTGAAAGAATTCGCCTAAGTGTCGGTTAAGGATCCTAGGGAGCGCTATCTTCGCGGTCGTAGCTGTTGATCCAAAGCAGATTGAAGCCAGCGAAGAATATGAACTGTTGATCGGACCGGTGCAAGGGGCTTGAGCGATTCGCCGACCAGGTTGTTGTCGAGTTGCGAATTCCGACAAAAAAAGCGCTGCCATTGTTATCGCGAGCTTTCGGCGAAACAAGAAATGTGAGTCCTGTACTCAGTGCCATCAGACCCGAAGCCGCCTCATAAGAGCGGCGCTGTGGAGTCTCATCAATTTTCGCTACGCCAAAAAAATAGTTACCAAGGGTCGTGTCGATGAAACTTAGTGACGCGTCAAGTTCAACTGAAATATTGGATTCGATCGATGTCGGTGCCTTCAACAGTCTTTGAAAACTAATTCCAGGTTGAAAGACAAAACCGCGGTGGGCAAGAGACGATCCATCCGAAGAAGCGACCGCCCGAATCGGAAATTCAAGTCGGAGTAAATCGCCGCGAAGTTTTCCCGCATCCTGAAATCGCCATTTCAAGACGAGGCGTGGTCCCCCTTCGCCGATCCAATCGAGTTCACGCATTCCGCGACGTGCCTCATTATCTGAACCCGAAACCGGAAACGATGCGGCTCCCGACAAATCGACTTCTGAATTCTCAAATTTCAAAAGACGCGCCCGGGTTCCGTCGTCGTCGGATCTCAATACTCGGCCACGATAGCGAAACGTCGGACTTGCTAAAAACCGCAGACTCGATTGATCGCTCGCGGGGTAGTGAGGACTTACGCCGCCTCCCGCACCAAAACCGAATTGCCAGAGTGGCGGTCGGCTTTCGACGGGCGCAGCTGTGTCGGAGGATGGCGCAGCAATTGGAGCCACATCTTGACCTAACGACTGCAAAGAAACATGCAGACCAAAGACTAGGGGAATTAAGCAAACAAAGCGCATCAGGACAGACCGTCGAACACGTCGACGAAATGCAGGACTTTTTTCTTCCACGCTAGCGGTATCTGACCGCTTCTGGCCCCGATAGTCTGTGTTCATTCCTTGAGATGTCCTTCACCTAGGCCGATATATAAAAGGGCGTCCATCAGGCGGCCCGGCAAACGTTAGCGTACGCGATCAACTCGCGTGTGTGGAGAAAGAATTCATATGAAACGTTGGGTGCAGAAATTGGTCGAGCAGCTGAACTCAAGTTCAGATGAAGATACTTCTAAAAAGAAGAAAAAACTTGAGCTTTCAGAAGACCGAGCGACGCTATTGTATCTCGTGGACGTCTATTCAAAACATCTCGTCGAAATCGAGAATCATCCTGTCCGTAAGGTTCGCGAATCGTTCGATGAATTTGCACGTGAACTCGTCGATCCATCTTCGAAAGCGGATCCAGAGAAACTCATGTTTAGACTTCGGCAGTATTTTGCCGGTTACCGCATGGACGAATATACTTATGTTCGAAAAACGTTCGAAGATTTCAAAGGCATCTTGTGGGATTTTATCGAGCAGTTGGCTGATGACTCTCGCTTTCAAGACGTGTCCGATAAGGGTCTTCAAGTTAGCATGAAGGAATTGAAAGAAGCGGTCGAGAGCGAGTCGATCGACGTCCTGCGAACGAAGTCGCGCGAATTTATAGATTCCTATGTCGAGTATACTTCGAAGCGGGATGATCGCCGTACAAAACGTATGAGCTCGATCAAAAAGAATCTCGACAGCGTTAAAAAGAAGCTCGAGCAAGCAGACAAGTCGATGCGAACGGATCATTTGACCGGTGCGTACAACCGCAAGTCGTTCGATGAAAATATCAAGCAAAACATTACGATGTTTGAGATGGAGAAATCGGAAGTCACTCTGTGCATTCTCGATATCGATTATTTCAAACGCGTGAATGATACTTACGGTCACGACGTCGGTGACTTCGTACTCAAAGAGTGTGTCCGCACGCTGCAAGAATCCTACGGCAAAGACCACGATTTCGTTGCCCGCATCGGCGGCGAAGAATTCGCGGTGATCTTACAAGACCAGAATGTCGCAACGGCTGTGACTCGTGCTGGTGAAGTGTTCGCAAAAATTCGCAAGGAAGTTTTCGTTCACGACGGCAAAGAACTTCGCTTCACGGTATCGATGGGGATCGCTCAGCTGCAAGCTGGTGAAAGCGCCGACCAATGGATTAAGCGCGCCGACTCAGCGCTGTATTCGGCGAAACACACCGGCCGCGACCAGTGGATCGTAGCCGAACACAGTTCGATTCAAAAAGCCGCCTAACCTGTGGGCTCGCAAGACCAAAAGTAGCGGTGTCTAACCTTTAGACACCTGCTCACAACGCCAGATAAAATCGACCAATTTCACTGTGTTATACAGCTAACACCCGAACATATGTTTCTTAGCCGCATAGGGCCCGCTAGCTTGCAGGCGGTCGCGCGTGCATCTTGCGATACCTCTTTACGGTAAGAGGAGACCAATGACCCAAAAGGAAATCGACCAAAAGAAACTACAGAAAACGAAACGCTTCAAACCGAGACTCGTCACTAAAAACAAATTTCTCGCTACTTCCGCAACCACACCCAAACGGCGCCCGATACTAAAAATAGTTATTACCAAAGCGGCTCTAGCACTCGTCCTCCTGCTGACACTTCCGGCTTCCGCAAAATCATTGATCAATCCATTGAGCCAAGCCTATAGCGTGACCGACGGTGATCAGTTCAATGGGCTAACACTCAAAAGAACCTATTCATCA
>JAYSST010000628.1:0-2794 GCA_043720435.1 Bdellovibrionales bacterium | reverse complement strand
GGGTTCGAAGACGGTTGGTGTTATCGCGCAAACAATCTACGAGATGCAGTATGACGATTTACGATCTGGAGAAAAAGCGTCGGCGACTTTGAAACGTTTTAGTTTCATGCCCGAGTTTTATTTCGAGAAACTTTATCGCCCTGTTCTTGGTGACAACACCCAAAACAAAGGTGAGCGACTACCGATGGTTTATCTCGCACAGGGACTCGGTACTGGATCTTCACTCGAAGTCATTGCGCCAAGGTACGAGTCTGGAAAACTGCAAGGATTCTTGCGGCCAGCACGCCTTCGACTAACGGCACCGACCGGCTGTGAGTCGATGGGCGACACGATCGCAGCAAATGCGACGTCCCCTACCCGCGTGGTGTTTGTTTGTGCAGACCGGGTTCTACATATTCCCCTGCGGTATTGATAATGCGCAGCTGTTGTTTCAGCTGTTTGGCGGCGAGCGCATAGCCGCCGTGACTGCCGTCGACAAAGTGGATGTGATTGTCGAGCGAAAAGACAAGACACGTCATCAGTGCTTCGGATGACGTGTGAATGCCGTAGGCGATTTCCCCAGCGTTCTTTTCGGCCTCTAACATTGCCGTGATTGCGTCTCGTTGCTTGACGCTACAATCGCGAACCATTCGAATCATGTCATCGAATTTTTGATAGTCGGTGTTCTCACCCATTTCTCGCATGTACTTTTCAGCGCTGAAATCTTTGGTCTTAATTCCGGTAATCATAAAGGCGCGCATAACCGCGACCTCGAAAAAAATACGGAGCAGTCGTTTTACTTTTTTAACGAACGATTGATCGATCGTATGCATCCGCATTTCTTTGATCAGGCTTGGCAGGCTTACGCCCCGCCCTGTCTGTTGGCCGGTTGCAGGTCGACTCTCCGTTTCGTTCAAGATCAATTCGATGCTTTGAATGACACGCCCGTAAACCTCTTCTGGCTTTTCTTGAGAAGTCGCGACAACAAGCAGGCTCATCATTTCCCCACGCTTCGCCTTGACGGGCTCCCAACGGCACGACAGCCCTTCGAAACTCGTTAGGTCTTCTGCTATGGGTCCGCCCAGTTTTAGACGATAAGCCGCGTTGGCCGGGGACGTGTCTTTGACCATACGCTCGGCGACGGTCAGACCACCTCCGCGCATCATAGCGATTCTCGACTTATCTGAGATTGCGAACTTTGCGACTTCAACCGATGCGCCGCGAGCATTGAGTATATGAATCGGAACAAGTCCAATACGTAACTCGAAATTCATGACGTCACGAGCGAGACGTTGAGTTCCGAGAAGTGCCGGTTTGATTCGCTCAACATCGCTTTCGTGAACCAGCAGTGTCGCACCGTCGCCACCAAATACGAACGGAATTTCTTGGCCCTTGAGTGCGTTGATAATCGCGATGATCGAAGATGCGCCAAGCAGGTTCACATCTTTGTAGCGATTATTCGCGATGGCTTCTGTCGATCCCTTCACGTCGGTGATGACGACCCACCAATCGGCTGGCACTGTGCGGTAGTGCGACGCCTCGGTCAGATCACTGAATTTGCTAAATGGACTGATCGACGAATAAAAATCTTTCGATGCAACATTCATGGTTTCGGCTCCTCGGGATTTGACGAAACAAACGGCAACAGTGCTTTGGCGGCCTCGCTGACAGCACCTAGCTTTGAACGAAGTCCGGTTTCTTTTCCGTCTCCAGAAAACGTTCGTGGTATCGGAGTAATCGCTAGCTTTTTTCTTAAATCGACTTCAGTTGTTCGTCCGCTGATAAAAGATTGCGCAAGCTCGAGGCGCGAAGAGGGAATTCGAACAAAGGTTCCTCTGGGAATCGATCGATTGTGCTGGCGAACGCGCTGGGTGAGATGCGGATTTTGCAACTCGGCGAGTGCCGATTCCCCATCGTAAAAATCAACAAGCGTTCGCCAGCTCATCGGCTTCGCGAGATCGACGTCAGCTCCATCGAACTCGAGACTCCATTTGATGTCGCCGAGAATTTTTCGCGCCTGCTTCTCGGTTTCAAGTGCAGCTAGAAAGCATGCATAGAAGTTGCTGGAGGCAAAACCGAATCTGCGCCCTTCATATTTCTCTATGATGACCGCCAGGTCGCGTGACTTTGTCTTTTTAACCGCGCGTGCGATTCCAGCGGCGCCGTGGTTGTACGCAGTAAGTGCCAGGGGCCAAGAACCAAGTTGTTCGAAATTGTCGCGCATCAGACGGGCCGAAGCGGCGGTCGCTGTCATAGGGTCGTTACGTTCATCGACATCTCGATTGACCATCATCCATGGTTTCGCCGTCCGCGGCATGAATTGCCAAATACCGCTAGCGCCAACTCGCGAGCGCGCCTGAATATTAAAACTGCTCTCGACGAACGGAAGACGCGTAAGTTCGATTGGAAGCCGTTCCTGACGGAAAACTTTTTCCATCGTGCGGAGGTAGCGTCCGGAATAGTAAACGCCTAAAATAAATTTGTCTTTTTGCCCGAGCTGAAAACGAATTTTTTTTATTCGCGCGGATGCATTCAGCCGCTTGCGTAAGTCTTCAAGATCGCGTTTTTTCGCCTTTTGAAAAAATGACGCCGGTGATTCTTTTGTGAAAAGCGCCAGTATTTTGCGATCGGCTTCGTCACGAACGTCCTTTTCAGTTTTCATCTTTGACAATCGTTCAAGGCGTTTTGAGATTTCAGCTCGATGTGCCTTTACCAATTTTGTCCGCGCGCGCGCTTTTTTTGTAAGCGACGTGCGCGAGTCTTTCATCAGCAAAGTAAAGTCGATCGCCTCGTACACAATTGAAATGTTGTCGAT
>JAYSST010000627.1:0-2794 GCA_043720435.1 Bdellovibrionales bacterium | reverse complement strand
GAGTGTGGGATTCGAACCCACGTTAGGTTTGACCCTAAACACGCTTTCCAAGCGTGCGCCTTCAGCCACTCGGCCAACTCTCCGTTTTGGAAGAAGCGTGTCATCTCAAACAGCCCGCCGGAAGTCGACATCTTTTCATCACTTTGCGCGCGGTAGGTGACAGCCGAGGAACGATGCTTCAGAATTTCTAGCACTATGATGAAAAGTCGAAAACTCGCCAGCAGCTATGTTCGAAATGCCGCCGCCATCTGCCTTCTTTTTAGTTTCGCAAACGCTTCAGCCGCGGTTTTTGAAGCTGAGTGCCCCGAAGAAGTAAAAACTCGGCAGGCGGCATTGCCGACACCGAAAGGCTGGAGTGCTCACGTCGAAGCCGTCAGCGCCCGGCAAATTTTTACCGGTCTCGAGCTTTATAGCGGACATCCGAAAGACGGTGCCCCGCTCTTTCCTGACGAAGCAGCGGCACCAGCTGCGGGAAAACCAGCAGCGGCAGCCACCGATGCGCCCTCGGATACAACTTATACGATTCCTGCAGGGCGTGAGTCCTATGTTTCTTGCCAATACACGAATACGATCGTGCGGTTGATCGGAAAAATTCCAAAAACGGCCAAGACGTGCCGAGTTCGATTTTCCGAAACGTTGGGCCACGTTCAAAAAGTAATTTGCGATTAGTACGATTCATCGTATGTGAGGTCCCATGCTTGATCTAAAATTCGTCCGTGAAAATCCAGACGTCGTTAAAAAAGCCGTTCAACAGAAGCGTGTTTCTTTGAACATCGACGAATTGCTGAAAGCCGATCAGACGCTAATGGATTTGAAGAAAAAGAATCAGGCGCTGAATGAAGAAAAAAACGCGAACGCGAAAAAGATGAAAGGAGCCACGCCGGAAGAGCGCGAGGCCATCATCAAGCGCGGTCGTGAAGTGGGGCAAGAGATCGACGCTTTGAAAGAATCGACCGATGCGGCCGAGAAAGCTCTTCAAACTTTCATGTGGCTCGTGCCGTTGATTCCAGATCCTAAAGCTCCTATCGGAAAAGACGACACCGAAAATGTTGAAGTAAAGCAGTGGGGCGAAAAACCGAAGTTTAGTTTTAAGCCGAAAGATCACGTTGAAATCTGTAACCAGCGCGGATGGGCCGAGTTTGAACGTATCGCAGCGGTTGCGGGTTCGCGCAGCTATTCTCTGAAGGGTGATCTCGTTTTGCTCGAGAACTCGATGCTTCGTTATGGCCTTGAGAAACTAAAGAAAATGGGTTTCACGCTGATCAGCGTTCCAGCAATGGCGCGTGAGCATGCTTTTTTTGGGAGCGGAAATTTCCCAACAGGCCGAGATCAGGTTTACTACCTACCCGCCGACGATATTTACCTCGCTGGAACAGCCGAAGTTGCGCTGAACGCGCTTCACGCTGGAGAAATCCTCAACGAAGATCAGCTACCAATTCTTTACGGCGGCGTTTCGCCGTGCTTCCGCCGTGAAGCCGGAAGTGCCGGTCGCGATGTGCGGGGATTAATCCGCGTTCACCAGTTTAACAAAGTCGAGCAGTACATTCTTTGCAAAAACGACGCGAGTGAAAGCGCAAAGCTGCACAAGCTTCTACTCGAAACGTCGGAAGAAATACTTCAAGATTTCGAACTTCATTATCGCGTTGTCGAAGTTTGCACAGGCGACATGGGCGCAGGAAAATTCAAAATGTTCGACATCGAGTCGTGGGTGCCGAGCGAAAATCTCTATAGAGAGACGCACTCGTGCTCGTCGCTTCATGATTGGCAAGCGCGACGGACAAACCTTCGTTACCGTGATAAAGAGGGCACCGTTAAATTCGTTCACACATTAAACAACACGGCTGTTGCGACTCCGCGAATCTTGGTGCCGTTCCTAGAACAACACCAACAGCCCGATGGAAAAATCCGAATTCCAAAAGCCTTGCAAAATTGGATGGGCGGCGAAACTTCATTGTAGTGCGCCGAATCCACGGGGAGATCGCTTATGGGAAATTTTCTGTTAACCGCTTCCGCAGTCTGCGTGACTCTGCTTCTGGGGCCGTTCGCTGCCGCGGCGAATGTAAGTGCAAGCCAGTTCACCGGTGTTCCCGAATTCACGTTCAAAGAGACTTCCACAAAGGGTGAGCAGTTCGATTCCGCAGCCGCTATGGCGAAATGCAGAAAGGTGTTGCCGCTTGAAAAAGCCAAAGTGTTAAAACTCGGCTTCACCGTCGTCGCAGAAACTCCGTGCTACGTCGAAAACAACACTGTCAGTTCGTTTGTCGCGGGTTCATTTCAGTTTTTAGGCAAACACTAGCGCCTAACGCGATTGTTCGAGGCCGAGCGTGTTGCCTTCGGAATCCCAGAAAGAAACGAAGCGAGTGCTGCCGCCTTCTGTACGTGGAGTTCCGACTTTCACACCGCGCTCTTTCAAAGCTGCAACGGACGCATCAAGATCTTTTGTCAAAAAATAGGTGATGGCGCCGAAGCCGACGTCTTTAGATTGCGCCTCGGTCGGATGTAGATCGAGGCGCATCGCAAGTGCAGGATGAAACAGTGATGCGTATGCATTCGGTGCAACATGGCGGGCTTCGAAGCCGAGGACATCTTTGTACCAAGTGACCGCACGACCGAGATCGTTCACGTAGAGCATCGGATGCGAAAATTTCTCCAAGACCGCCGTTGCCATAAAACCTCACTAGCAATTAAAAAAAATGCCTCGAAAGCTCCATCATGGTGCGATCGAGGACCGCTTCACGTAATCTTAATTCTGGGAATAATCTAGGACTCTCGTCGTTCGGCGCGCCGTGCACTA
>JAYSST010000626.1:0-1133 GCA_043720435.1 Bdellovibrionales bacterium | reverse complement strand
CGCAATGTTCAGACAACGATGATCCCCGCAGGTGGTGCTGCGATTGTCGAATTCAAAGTGACTAGCCCGGGTTCGTATATTCTCGTCGATCACGCGCTCACCCGAGCTTTCAACAAAGGTGCGCTGGCAATGCTCAAAGTCACGGGCGCCGAGGACAAGTCCCTCTACTCGGGTAAAATCACTGACGAAGTTTATCTGCCCGAAGGCACAGGTATTCGCGTTGCAGATCAGGCACAACCGGCGGTCGCGGTGACAAAATCGAAAGCGGAAAGAATCGCGAGAGGCGAAGGTCTTTACAAAACAAATTGTGCCGCCTGCCATCAACTAAATGGTCAGGGCATTCCCGATGCTTTTCCTCCACTGGCAAAAGCCGATTTCTTGAATGCAAACAAAGTGCGCGCTATTCAAACGGTCACCGGCGGAATGCAGGGGAAAATTACTGTGAACGGCAAGCAGTACGACGGCGTAATGCCGGCATGGAGTTTATCGGACGACGATACGGCAAGTGTACTCGCCTACGTCTACGGGTCGTGGGGAAATTCGGGCGTTGACGTGACAGCTCAGGAGGTTAAGAAAAATCGGGTCACAGGAAATAAGTCCGCTCAAAGCCACGAGTGAAAGCCGTCGGAAGCTTAACCACAAGTATTTTGTTTTGCGCCGTTTTGCCCGTCATGATTTCAATTGGCTCACTCGCGAATGCAGTGAGCTCGCAAGACGAGCGATCGATTCGAATACGGCAAGGTCACTTTCAGGCCTTCGGCTCGGCCGGAAAATTGCCGAACGAGAAAGCACCGAAGACAACCGTTGCCGAATTCGAAATCGACGCATATCCGGTGACCAATTCCGAGTATTTGTCTTTCGTTAAATCCAACAGCGAATGGCGGCGATCTAAGGTAAAAAAAATCTTCGCGGACGGTCATTATTTAGAGGATTGGAATTCGGACACATCCATCGGGAAGTTAAATTTGAAAAGTCCTGTCGTTCGGGTCTCTTGGTTCGCAGCGATTGCCTACTGCGAATCCATTGGCAAATCTTTGCCGACGACAGATCAATGGGAATTTGTTCTCTATGACGGCGGGAAAAATCAGCAGCAGCTGAACGAGAAAATTCTCGCGTGGTACAGCAAACCAAAT
>JAYSST010000625.1:0-7115 GCA_043720435.1 Bdellovibrionales bacterium | reverse complement strand
TATTGGATCAGCAGGGAATCGCAATTCGCGCGGGCCACCACTGCTGCCAGCCATTAATGCGTAAACTCGGTTGCTCGGCGACGGCTCGCGCTTCTTTTTCAGTCTATAATAAAGCAGCAGAAGTAGATGCGTTTGTAGCAGCAGTGCTTAAGGCGAAGGAAATCTTGCTATGATGTCGACAGATACGGTCCTTGTTCGTGTACAGCCAACGCCGAATCCGAACGCCTTAAAGTTCGTTCTCAATGCGCCGGTCAAAATGTCAGGCAAAGCGACGTTCTCAAAACCGTCCGAAGCGTTTGGAAATCGGCTCGCAGAAGATATATTTTTGATCGAAGGTGTTCGGCAACTTCACTTTTTCGAAAATGTTGTCACCGTAACACATTCAGAAGACGCCGATGTCGAGACATTGCAGCTCGAGGTAAAGGCCGTGTTGCAAACACGAATGCCGGCGCACGACCCAAACTTTTTGATGGAAGAAGAAAAAAAACAGGTCGATCGTTCGAACTTGCCGAAAGACATTCAGGAGATCGAACGAATTTTGGACGAAACTGTTCGAATGCATTTACAGGGTGATGGCGGAGATCTCGAAGTGATCGCCTATGCGAATCACAAACTCGAAGTACGGTATCAGGGTGCTTGCGGTACTTGCCCAAGCTCGATCGGCGGTACGCTTGATGCGATTCAAGGAATTTTGCGCGAACAATTTGATCCAGAGGTTGAAGTGGTTCCGGTCTAGTCGACCGTTGTATCAACGAAACCCAAGAAAGACTTTCGAATCAATCCAACCGGCGCGTGTTAGCAGAACAACCAAAGCAAAATAAATTGCCGGTACCCCAGCGAGAAATGTGGCCATCCAAAGTCTGTTCGTTGCGAGAAACGCGGAAAATATCAGGGTTAGAAAAATGCTTGAGATCATTACGAACGGAGCTTTGTCGTTACCGGAAAAATGACAATAAAAAAGTGCCGCGACAAAAAACAAGTTGGAGGCTGCTGGCAGAAAACCAGATTTGCGAAATCCGCTCATTGAACATAACGTTCGTCGCGAAGACGAGCCGAAGCTTTTTCGGTCGAAGTGCTGGCTTCAATGCTCTTTCTGACCGCAGGGTCAGCGATATCGTGTTGCGCAACCTGACCGCGCGGCTCCGAGTTGATAATTTTAAACACATGTAAAACGATGGGTTGCAGCGGCTCCTCCCCGCGGTCGACCGTGATTCGCATTTCGTGCGACTGACCCGGTTGGAGTTCCGGGACGACTCCACTCGTCGCGCCATCAATTGCCTTATAATTCTGTGGCAAGATCCAAGTGAAGTCTTGCGGGGCGATGTGGCGGTCCGCGGTCACACGACCCTTGAGGTGCACGCGCGTCGCGGGCTGTGATGTTGTTTCGGTCGCGGGCCCCCCCAATCCGTCGTCGGCTAAAATCACAATGACGAAACTTCCCTTCGCCTTGTTTTCATTTTCCGAGGATTCCGCCTTTGCCAAGCGCACCTTCTTCGAGGAATCCAAACGGTGGGATGCAATTGTTCGTCCTGATTCGTTTCGAGTTGCATCGCTTGAATGACGAACCTGCCAAGTTGCGCCAACAACGATGAGTGCGCCTAGGAGCGCGACGATGAAACGTGTAACTTTCGAATTTTGATTCACGGTAGCTCCAAAAGAATGCGTGAAGACTTCCGGCTATGGAGTCGGACAAACTGCCTGCCCGTTTAAGATTAACACATACGATGTCGGGGATCCCGCAGTGTAGGTGGTATCGGCTTGAACATTAATCATATATGTACCAGCGGCTAGGAAGACTGATGCCTTCTCATAGCCATAGGTCGGGGATATTACTGCTGGCTGAGTGGGGCAACCGTTCTGTCCACGGAAAGGATTTGTCACTTCGGATTGCGGTCCGCTCAACGGGCAACCGTCGCCCACAAACGCAGAAGACAAGAGCATGTCAGACGCGCGACCAAAAATGTATTTCGGTCGATACAAATACATGTCGAGATCGGGCGAGTTGGAAGCACTCTTCGAGTAATAAAGCTCGAGAGCGACATTTCCTCCTGGATGATTGAAGCGCAAAAAGTCGTTGCTTCTGAATTGGTCAGATGTCGCGAAGGATCCGTTGTCGCCGAAACTTTTTTCTGGAGTCATGCTGATCGGCGAAGTTGTGCATGAGGAAACTGCGAGTTGAAACGGTGTAGCGTAAACCGAAAATCCGGGAAGCTGTTCTTCGCGTGCGCGCAGCGATGCCCAACTGCCGACGCCAGATAGGCCCGTCTGAATCGAGTGTAGGCGACCTATTGATTTAAATGGATCGTCGATGTCATGCATACCTATGCCCGCAACGACGATCGATCTCCAAATTTCCGAGAAGCGACTGACGCCGCCATTCGGTTTGACGACATCCCACAACATCCTTGTAATTGCGAACTCCCGAAAATTTCCTTCGCCCAAAGCACCATTCGTCGGCGCATCGTTCGCTGGTATTCCGGCCGGATCAATCGAAGCATTGAAGTAAGTGCCGGTGCAAGCCGAGGAACAATCGGGGCTTCCATAGGTGTCCCGATACACAGGTTCGCCGGTAACCGCAGCTTGAAAAAAATTTGCCCAGCCTTCGCCCCACGCAAGTCGCGGATCGATAATTGAGTCCCCGTTATGACTTCCTCCAGGAGAATCGGGCCTTCCATACACGTCTTCTAAAAAATGTGCGTATTCGTGGATGATCACCGAATTGTCGAAGTGATCCATGTCGCTTGAGGTGACATTGCCGTTCTCGCCACCCTGAAGATACATTTCTCGCTTGGTGTTGATGTAGAAACTGATCGATCCAGTTGTGCCGACATAAACGGCCGGACTGACTCCTGGAGACCAATAGACGGTCACCATCGGTGCGCTCATCAATGGTACGCAGCCAGGAAAATAGCTAGGCGCAGTTGGAACGTCACAAGCTGCCGTTTGTGCTCGAAGATAATCCTGAGCATTCAGGAGTTGATCAAGAATGTTGAATGCACCGCCTAACAGACGATCGTGCACACGCGCTCGAAAGAGCATCGACGCATCTGTTGCACGACTGCCAATCGTAGCGACTAGAAAGTGTTGAGCGTTTTCCGTGGGATTATTCAAAATGTAAGCTTGGCTACGCAGATTTTTCGACCTCGCACGCAGCTCAACGGTATAGTTGCCGCTGTCTTCTTGAAGCTCGAACGAGAAACTGCCGTCCGCGCGCGTTTCCGCACACTGAACGATGATGCCGGTTGCATCCTTCACCGCGATTTCGGCGAACCGTATCGGCCGCGCCGAGGGATTCGTTGCTCCGATGACTGTTCGTAACGGTGCCGACACCATCGGCGAGGCGTTAGACTGTGGCTGCGTAACTGTCATTTGCGAAATGCCGTAGGCATAGAGACCTGACGATGAATCTGCGTTGATCAGCGCCTTAAGTTTTGTGACGACGTCGTACTGACCTGCGGATCGATCAAGTGCGCTTTGTACCGTGTAAACTCGAGAGTTTACGGTGATCGAGTAAGTTCGATTGGCGGGTGTCAGATAACTGTCGACGCTGACCTGAACGCCACTGTCGCTTGGATTGCCGTTTCCGTTGACACGGTACTCGTAGACCGCAGCTCCGGAAATGGTAACGGGGGAAGCGAACTGTTTGGAAGGGAGATACGGACAGTAGCCGTCGATCGATCGACTTGCCGATTCTGTGGAATTGGTTTTCGCGCAGCTGGCGAGCACAGCCAGACTAAACGCAGCAGCGAAAAGTACGAACATCTTCATCGAAGGCTTATCGGCGAAGACGAGAGGCTGATTGACCGGACTGGACGGACTTGCTTAGGCTGATGAAAGATGGAAAAAGGATTCAATTCGGATCTAACAGTTCGCGGTGCGATTTATCACATCCAGACCGAGGACTGGGGCTTTGAAAACCCCTACTTGGTGACGCGTGTTTTTTTGAGCGGCGCCGTGGTCGATTCTGTCAAAACACCCTATTCAGACGTCCTGAGAAATCGGAATGCGTTCCTGCTATTGCGCAACAAGGTTGCCATGTCTGAGGCCCTGCAAGATGCAATGCGGAGCCAACACGAAAAGATTTTGAACACGTTGAAGTAGCTGGCCGAAAACGCACTTGAAGTCTGGTTCTGCACAGAACTAGACGTCCGACTCGCGCGTTCTTCACCCGTTATCCGTATCCTAGGTAAATGATCTCTTTTTCTCACGTCTATAAGACCTATCAGAGCGGCGAAGGTCGTGAAAATCACGCGCTTCGCGATGTCAGCGTTGAAATCGGGAAGGGCGAATTCGTCTTTATGACGGGTCCAAGCGGAGCGGGAAAAACCACGCTGTTTCGTTTGCTCTCGGCCTTCGACCGACCAAGTTCGGGTTTAGCGATGGTGAATGGATATAACATGGCCAATATTTCAAAGAGCGAACTTCCGTTCTTCCGTCGTCGTATCGGCGTTGTCTTTCAGGATTTTCGGTTGCTCCGAGATCGTTCGGTTTTCGAAAACGTCGCGCTGCCATTAGAAATACTTGGTGAACGTAGAGTGAATATCGAGCGTCGAGTTGAAGAGTGTCTCGACAGTGTCGGACTCATTGAGAAACGCAACGAATATCCCGATCAAATGTCGGGCGGCGAACAACAGCGCATCGCGATCGCGCGAGCCATCGTTCATCGCCCGGGTTTGCTTATCGCGGACGAGCCGACGGGCAACTTGGATCCGAGTATGTCGGCAGAAATCATGCGTCTCTTCGAGCGAGCGAACGCACAGGGAACAACGTTGTTCGTCGCAACCCACGATCTTTCGATCGTTCGCGAGCGCGCCCGTCGGGTGATCGAAATCAATGCGGGTCAAATTAAAGACGATCACGATAAACGTGCGGAGGAAGCATGGCGCTCGTTGACGACTTAAAAGTAATCTCGCGTTCGTGGCAGCAGCATTTTGGTTTGCAGTTCGCGACGGTGACCGTGCTAACGGCAACGTTTTCTGTGGTCGCATTCATGTTGTGTCTGTCGTTAAATTTTCAGCGAGTTCTGACCGTGTGGGGCGAACAAGTTCAGCTGTCGGCATATCTCGAAGACGGAACGAATCCGGCAGTGCTCGAGTCACTAAAAAAAGAGCTTACGGCACGGACCGACGTTTCAGACGTCGAATACGTGTCGAAAGAAAAAGCTGCCAATCTTTTCAGAGATCAGATGGCGAGCTATGCGCCGGATTTGATGTCGGACGCCGAGTTTGCGACACCGTTTCCGGCAAGCTTACAGATCAGACTTCGCGCGGATCAGTCGAGTGGAGCCAACGTTGCGGCGCTTGATACTCTTGCAAAAGAGCTTATGCAAAAAGATGGAGTCGAAGACGTAAGCTATGGCCAAAGCTGGGTTCGAAACTATGCCTCGTTTGTCGGAGTTATCCAATCCATTGGCGCGGTCGTCGGATTAATTCTGCTCTTTGGCAGTATCTTCATCGTCGGCAATTCGATTCGCACGCTGATTTCAGGCCGACGCGAAGAAATCGAAATATTAGAATTGATAGGCGCGACCCCCACCGGTATACGGCGACCTTATGTGGTCGAAGGCGTGCTGTTGTGTGCAGTGTCCGCGATTGCTGCCGTCGCCGTGAACGCAGCACTCTACGGCTGGCAGATTTCAGTGATGAAACAGAGTTTGGCTTTCGCCCGTATGGCGCAGGAATTTCAGTATTTTTCAATGAGTCAGACCCTTCTGTTCTTAGGCTCGGCGTGTGTCCTTGGGGCCCTTGGCTCGTGGGCTACAGTTCGATCGCTGAACGACGGATGGTCGGCGGCGCGAGGGATTAGATCGTGATTCGCTTGCACCGCAAGGCTATGTCATTGTCGACGATGTCGTTGCTGTGCACGATTTTTTTAATGATCACAGTAGAAGCATTTGCGAATACACCTGATGCTCTCGAAGAGGCGCCGTCGAATCAACTTGCTGACCGCATTCGTGAAACAAAAGAAGGTATCAACGAAGCAGAATCCGAGCGCCGGCGCCTGCTCGGATCGCTGTACGCGATCAACTTGCGTATGAAAAAGATTTCGACGGACAAGGGCAAGCTTACTGACGAGTTGATCCAATCGCAGGATGCCGTCGAGACGGTCGCTGCCGCCATTAGTTCTCTCGAAGCACAAATCAAGAAGCAGCGTCGTGGTTTGAAAAATCGCCTCCGCGCGCTTTACAAAATTTCTGGCGAGTCGTACATCGGCGCGGTCTTTTCGACGAGAAACGCATTCGAGTTCGATTCGACATTGAGAAACCTAAAAATAGTCTCAGATCACGATTTTCAAATGATCCTCTCGTATCGCGAGAACTTATCGGCGCTTGCTCAACAGCGAAAGAAATTGAAATCCCAGGTCGAAAAACTTCTGCTCGTCGAAAAGCGAATCAAGCGCCAAGAAGATCTGCTTGCCCGAGAACACCAAGCTAAGTCTGCACTTGCGGCAACAATCGAAATAGATACGCGGCGACGAATGTCAGAAATCAAAAAATTGCGACTTTCCCATTCGGTTGCTGACGTCGAGATCGAGCATCTTCTTAAGCCATCGATTTACGAAAAAAGGGGAGCACTGATCGCTCCGGTTGCGTCGGGCGTTGTCGCTAAGGACTTTGGTCTGCGTATTGACGAAAAGTTTAAATTCAAAATGAACCACAAGGGCTGGCAAATCGACGTGAAGGTCCCAACCGCTGTCGTTGCATCAGAAGAGGGTAAAGTGGTTTTTGCGGGTTCCCTCGATGGTTACGGACCGACAATGATTTTGGATCACGGTGATCACTACTATTCGCTCTATGCAGGACTCTCGACCCTAAAAGTGGGCCACGGCAAAGATGTCGCAGCTGGAGAAGTTATTGGACAGACGGAAGCTTCGCTTTATTTCGAAATTCGCCATTTTTCTGAACCCGAAAACCCGGCGTCGTGGATTTCATCGAAGAGTACACTTTTAGCGCGGAAAAATAGACCATTAGAAGAGACACAACAGCCGAAGCAGCAGGCGAAAGCCGACTTTGAATAGCAGGAGAAGCCCCATGGCGAAACAGCATCGATCACGTCGCTCAACACTGACACTCGCGTTAATTGTCTCGATTGCGCTCGCTGGCTTTACGCTTGGCG
>JAYSST010000624.1:0-1138 GCA_043720435.1 Bdellovibrionales bacterium | reverse complement strand
ACGCGCGAGTCATGTCTTCGAGTTCGCGCGCGTTTGGAATTCGATCCGGAAATGCTTCGACGATCATCGCCGATTTATGAGTGAGATTTACGAGCGTTCGATCACTCGCCTCCGAAAAGGTCGGCAGTATGACTTGTTCCGTCTGCGAGGCGACCTGTTCGTTATCCAATTTCTATTCTTCCGAAGTTGCCGTGTTGCCCATCGGCTGCGACAGAGCTTTTGTGTCTTGCTTCAGCCTCGCCGTATCAGCCTGACGTGCCTTGAGCTCGTTCTTGCAAATTTCAACTTTGTCTTCGTACTCGTCTTGGCGTTTCTGCAGCAACGTCTTGTAACCTTTGAAACGATCAATTCGATCTTTCAAAAATTCTTCGCTGATGCCGATCAACTGCTTTTTATCGTCGAGTCCAACTTTGTATTCTTCTTCTTTATCAGTCACGCGGTCGATCGGCTCGGTAAACTGCAGTTTGCCGTTTCCGCCCAGATTCTTCGACGAAATGTCCGAACGGCAAGTCTTGAGCACTCCATAGAGACCCAATGAACCGTACTTTCGGTTACCGTAAACGCGATCTTCGAGTTCAAAAGTTTCATTTTGAAGCCGACGGAGCTCTTCGTTCATTAGAACTTTCTTCTGCACGACCATGTTGCCTTCTTTTACGCCCAAAGAAGTGTCGCCCGAAATCTGACCTTTGTTATCGATCTTCGTATCGATAACTTCTGCTTTGTGCGGATTCGTCTTGCAACCGACGAGCGACAAGCTCAGCACACCTACCAAGACCAAAACGAGAGCGGAAACCGAGTAACCGGAAATACGTTTCTTCTGATCCACTTAAGAAATCTCCTTGTGGCTTTGATAGCCATGCTACTTAGATTAGAGATGCTTCGCGCTTTTCTCCATCATTTTTTGAAAGATTCATCGTAAGCGTTATCTTATGTTATCGAGCACTTAACGCATCGCACTTTCTCTTTCTTCGAAGGAAGAGCTGTGACTCATGCGTTCCAATTGCGGTACACTGCCATCCGTGGATTCATTGGCGCAGGACTCGACCTTCTCGGTTATCGTAAAAAAATATGGCGGAACATCGGTGGGCTCGATCGAAAGAATCGAATCGCTGGCCGATCGACTTCAACGTGAGATCAT
>JAYSST010000623.1:0-7142 GCA_043720435.1 Bdellovibrionales bacterium | reverse complement strand
TAATTCGGTACGTTTTTCCCTGCTCACTTGTAAACTGTAACGTTCGGCGAAGCGCTGCCTGAAGTGCTACGTGCCCTTCGATGATATTTTTCCATGTTGGCGAAAGCGAATCTTCGAAATCGGCCATAAAAACGTTGGCGCCTGAATTAAGTGCGTTGATCACCATCTTCGGCTCGGCAGGACCGGTGATTTCCACAGTGCGATCAACCAATGCCGGAGGAATTTCTGCGACAAACCATTCGCGCTCGGGCCAAGCATCTTGGCTTCGCTCAAGCATAGCCTCAATCGAGTTTGCGGTTCTCGATCGCGCCAGCAAGATCTGCTGACGTTTCGATTCAAAACTGCGATGCAGTTTCTCCAAAAATTCCCGCGCGCCAACAGAGAGGATTTCCATAGGCCATAGTTCATTTGATTTCGGATAAGTCTCAAACGAAGAATATTTTGAAGCCCTGCTGAGATTCGAGCTCAAACTCTATATCCAGTTATTCCGTACACTTATCAGCTAGCTCTCACTTGAGTATTCACTCTCCCAAAACCGCCTTTTAATGTTACGGTTACGCATGAAAATTAAATTCGCAGTAACAGCCATCCTCAGTTGCCTCCTCATTCATTCAACTTCGGCGCTTGCCGCTGTCGTCACGATCGAAGGTGTTGTCGATAAAGTCGTGCCCGAGAAAACTGAAATCTACGTTCTTGCCGATGGAAAACGACACGAGCTTTATTTCAGCGATAAAACCGAGGTGACTCAAGCGGGTCAAAAGGTCACTTTCGCAGTCTTGAAAAAGTCTCAAAAAGTGAAAGTTACCGCGGATAAAGTCGGGAAACGGCTCGATCCGATTAAAGTTGAACTACTAGAATAGGTCGGATGGACACCGGCGGAACAGCAACGATGCTTCCTTCAATGTTACGGGATGAACTTTTTCATCCTGCCGTCGTGCATTTTCCAATCGCTTTCTTAGCGCTCTCGGGCGCCCTCGCACTTTTCTGGCTATTTTTTCGTCGCGGCCAAACCACACTGTTACTTGTGTTGATTCTCGGAGTGCTCGGCGGCTGGGTCGCAATTCTGACCGGCGGCTGGTCTGAAGACATCGTCAATCGAGTGATCTGCGACCCGACTGTCACTGCTGATCACGAAAATTGGTCTGAATGGGCCGTATGGTCGGCGAGCACAGCTCTACCACTTGTCGTGATCGCAAGTTTGCGCCGTGGGATTGCCAAAATGTTTCTTTTCCGCGCACTGTGCGCATCACTTCTCGTCTTCGCGAGCGCGGCTGTTTTGTACACAGGGCATCTCGGCGCATCGCTTGTTTATCAACAGGGTGCCGCGGTCTACAAGCCCGGCCCACAATGCGCCGAATTTGACGAGGCAAAATAGTCTCAGCTGAAAGCTTTCAAGCGCAACGAATGTTGACGTCAGACACCAAGCTGGACCAATCTTGGCGATATGGATTTACGCACAATTTGGAAATCATTCGGCGGCTCAATCTCGGTAACCATTTTGGGCTTTGTCGGGGCCTTCTGGCTTGGATTCCGCGATGGCGGTATGCCCGCGGCACTTTCCACTCTATTTTTGTGTGCCGTACTGGCGGTTCTCGAAGTTTCGCTTTCGTTCGACAATGCGGTCGTCAACGCTTCTGTTTTAAATCGCATGACCGAACTTTGGCGGCGAAGATTCCTCACCTGGGGAATCATCTTTGCCGTCTTCGTTATGCGACTCGTCTTGCCGCTGACGATTGTCGCGATTTTAGCTAAAATCGGTCCAATCGACGCTCTAATGTTGGCGATACGTGATCCGAAAGAATACGCGGCGATGATGATTTCGATTCACGCGCAGGTTGCTGCATTCGGCGGGACGTTTTTGTTTATGGTCGGCATTGCCTACTTTCTGAACGAAGAAAAAGATGAACATTGGTTGCATTGGATCGAGGCACCACTGGCAAAGCTCGGTCGAATTCAATCGGTACAAGTGGTCATCGCACTTGCAGTAGTACTTACGATGACACTGTTCATCGGCCAGGAAAAACAAATGAGCTTTTTGATTTCGGGCGTCGCCGGAGTCATTACATTCCTGATCGTCGATGGTTTGGGAGCCCTCATGGGCAACACGGGTGCGACTGAAGAGAAAGCTCCTGCGCAGTCAATTGCGGACGCTCACCGGGCCAGCATCGGCATGTTTATCTACCTCGAAATTCTAGACGCCTCTTTCAGTTTCGACGGGGTCATCGGCGCGTTTGCACTGACTCAGTCGCTCTTCTTGATCGCAATCGGTCTTGGAATCGGAGCTATGTTCGTGCGGAGTATTACGATCGTACTCGTCGAGAGAAAAACACTCGGCCAATTCAAATATCTCGAGCACGGCGCGTTTTGGGCGATTTTAAGTCTGGCAGCTTTGATGTACACGGGCGTGTTTCACCACATTCCCGAAGTCATTACCGGTCTCTGCGGAGCAGCCTTTATAGGCGCATCGATATATTCTTCGATTCGCTCGGCGAAAAATGAACGTTTCGCCAAAGCGAAAGTCTGATTGGTACCGCGTCGCCGCTGGCGACGCTTTCTCTCGCAGGCATGGTCCAAAATTTATTTTTCTTTGTCTAAAATCAGCGAAATGGTTCGCTCAAGAATCGATAGTTCTGGTTCGCTTTTTAAGAAGGCTGCCAAGAACTGAATTTGATAGCGAATCAAGACCGCCGAAGCTTGCCTGCACGCGTTTTCACCTTCTGCGCAAACTGTTTCGAGGGAAGCCGTGACATGGGCAAAACATTCGCTCGAAACCGGGTGACCAAAGCGGTCAAGACAGGCTGGTTGCGTGGTGCTGCCAGCGATTATTTGACGTCCGTCACCAAGTTGATAGATCGGAACAGACTTTCGAAGTCTTGAGACACAGCAGTCTGATTTGTTTTTGCAAAAGCCATTTCCCTCTTCACCCAAAACGCATGCGCGTATCGGAGAATTTTCGGCCGTATCAGGCAAAGCCTGAACACTCTTCTTCATGACTTCGATGTCGAGGAGTTTCGTTTCGAGATTCAGCCGGACAACGTCTCGCTGTACAAGATCCTTAAGTCGCTCCACCTGAATGCTTTGATCAAACACGAAGTGGGCGAGTAAGCCCGCGATGAGTAGGCCGGACGCTATCAGTCCCAGGAATTCAAATTCGCTAAAGCCCTTTGCGTTTCGCATGTGCCTTCAGCCTATCGTGCTAAAAGGACTTCCTTCAAGTGCAGTCGATCTGCATTCGATAAACCAGCCTTCAGTGCGCCAAGCGAAAGCTTCGAACCATCAATGAACAGACAAATAGTTTCGCCTGTTGATAAAACGGTTTCTGGAACGCTAGCCGCGATACAATAGTCAGCCGCCCAACCTCTAACAATGATTGAAGCCGCATCGCTGGTGATTCCGTTCAAGCTTGAGAGCAAGCTCTGCGAATCGATCATCACTGAATTCCATCGGCACAAAGCCATGTCATCGGTGCCGAAAGGATGGGTTTCAAAAGTGCCGCCGTTCATCGTACAATTTCGGATCAGCGGGTTCGACGTCGCCTGCGCTGGCGACGGAATGGTCACGAAAACCGCTCCAAATACGATACCAAATACGGTAGCCGACGAGAGAAACCGAGAGAGCGTTCGTGATCGCATTTTAGCCCCTTAATTAAGCAGTATTCCTGATGAGATAGCTTTAGCGAGGCTTGAGGCGGCTCGCAAGCCTGTAATTATTCTAAAGGCATGAATTCCATTCAACGGTTCATTGACCGTAGTTAAGCCGATCTGCCAGCAAGATAGTGGGGAAATAAGGGGGGCACATGTCTATTAAAACACGCCGTGGCTTTTTAAAAGCCGGGGCCGCTTTAGGTTCATTTGTCGGCTTAAGTTCAATCGGTCTAAAGACCGAGGCGCAGGCGACAGCAGACGCATTTAGCGATCCATATTTTCCCGAACCCCAACCCAAAATAAATAACGGACCCGTTTTTTCGCGTCGACTGGGTCCGCAACCGCGTCCCTCAGCTAAATTTCCAGTCCTGCAGGGTGCGACGTCACAAACGCAGACCCAGTTTCGAATTCTTATCAAGGCGAATGAGGTCTATCGATACACGGTTATTGACCCAAAAGGCGTGCGCCGAAAAGTATCGGCCAAATCCCGTTTTGGAGGCGCAACTTCGCAAACGGTGATCGACCACGTGTTCGTCGACGGACTCGCCAAGGGCGCCACCTACTTCCTAGAAATCGAACCGACGAGTCCCGGTGAAGTGACCGAGCGTCGACAGTTTTCAACCATGAGTGAATCGAATGGCGTCGGAGATCCACTGCGAATTGCACTGATCTCGTGTCAGAACGACCGCTATGTCGGAGACCAAGCAGACATGTGGGCGGCCGTCGCGAAGTCGACACCAGAGATCATGATTTTCAACGGCGATTCTTGTTATGTCGATCAGCGTTCGAGAGGAACCGTCGAAGGCATGTGGGACCGTCACGTCGAAACGCGAAAGATGTTCGACGTTTTTAAATGGGACCGTTTAGTTCCGATTTTGACGACTTGGGACGATCACGATACGGGCGAGAATGATTCGAATTCTTCAAATCCGTATCTCACAGTGGCACACGAAAACTTCGAAGCGATGTTCGGTTCTGATCCCGTTGACGGTCATAATCAGTCTCCGGGAATGGCCTATACCTTCGACACCAACGGAATGCGATTCGTGATGCTTGATGGTCGTTCGAGCAAGACACCAAGCCAGATCTATTCAACAAGCGACGAAGCATGGATTGCAAAAGCAATTGCGACCAGTCCGGGTCCAACGTGGCTCGTGAACGGTATTCAGTTTTTCGGCGGTTACCTGACGATGAGCACGTCCGTTGAAGATACATCAGCCGACCAGCTCTGGAGAATTCTGAAGATGGGCCGGAATGCGAATGTTCCGATCATGTTCATGTCGGGCGACGTTCACTTTTCGGAACTGATGGAGCTCGAGCCCGAACTGCTCGGCTACAAAAGCTATGAACTGACGTCGAGTCCGCTTTACTCGCGCACTTTCCCAGGAATTCAATATCGATCCCATAACGGCCGTCGACTTGAGTCTTCTGCGCGGTACAACTATCTGGCTATCGAAATGAAAGCGATCTCGAAAGCGATCGTCGATTTCGAAACAGTGTGTCTCGGAGCCAACGATAACGAGATGTTCCGTCTCAAGGCGCAAGTACAGCGCTAGTAAGCGCTGCCTATTAGCTTCGCTTCGGCTCCGCCTTCGCTGGTACCTGCACGGTGCAGCGCTGGCGCGCTGCCTACTACCTTCGCTTCGGCTCCGCCCGCGCTGGTACTTGCACGTCTGCAAGTACACTTAGGCTTTGTTTGTCTCAACCATATCTGTGTGCATGGTTTGGAAGCGGTCGGCTATCTTAACTTTGAACGATTCGTTTTCGCAACGGGCTGTGACTTGTTCGAAGGACCATTCCTCCTGCGGAAACTTGTACGTCTGTTCGCAAAGGCCGGCTTCGACTTTAACGATCCACTTCTCATTGAACGTAAAAATCGAGATCTTCATTCGCGGATCGCGAAATTCTTGAATTACACGCATTGATTTAGACTAGTTCATCGCTGCTCGAAGAGACAAGTTTGACGGACATAACTTACGGTCTCTAAGGTTTAATCGTGGCGTTATTACTCACAATCGTGTCGGCATCGTTTTTCACATGGGCCTTACCCCACGTAGAGAAATATCGGGTCGAGCATCCATGGATATTGTGCTTACTCCCTTTGATCATCATCGGCATTATCTGGGATCGCCTTCGACCCGCAGACGTGCTTTCGACTGGCGAAGAAGTGCGAGCGCTGAACTTGCTCGACGGAAATGTACATCGGCCGGTCTCATGGTTCGCCGGTGTCAAACTCGTCTTCGTGACGTTATCTGCGCATCTCCTCGGTGCCTCCGTGGGCCGAGAAGCTGTCGGAATGCAACTTGGCGGTTGGGCGAGTCGACTTCGAAAGTCTCGAGCTTGGAATTTGAGTGCCTGTGTTGCCGCCGGATTCGCCATCGTTATCGGAACTCCATTTGCAGCCGCGATTTTTATTTTTGAATCGAAACGATGGCGGATAAGCTGGAGCGATTGCGTCGGCATACCCCTTATTGCCTGGCTCGCATTTCGAATTTCGCAATTGATCGGGGTGACGCACTCCGAATATCGAAGTTTCGCGACCGTTTCAACGGAACTGCGTTCGATCAACTTCGAGCGGTCCGCGGTATACCTCTCGCTGCTAGTTTTAATGTCGACCGCGTTAAGCGCTTTGTTCTTGCATTCGCTTTCACGAGCGTCTCGTCGGAAGCCAGGAATTTTGAATCAGTACGTTCTTCCGATTCTTTTCTTAGCAATAATTGCAACCGTTTTTGGCTGGCTGGGTTCACGCGCCGAAACCACGGGTTTGCCCGGACTCGGAGTTCACCTGCTTCCTGCCATTCAAATTTCCGAAGCCGACACCTTCAACGTATTTAATCATCCGCTGCTATTAGGAGTCCTAAAAGTTTTTTTGACCTCTGCCTTCGTCGGAATTGGCGTACGCGGAGGAGAAATGACTCCGCTCTTTTTTGCGGGCGCAATGACAGCTGTGGGACTCGGAGCTCTTCTGAATCTTCCGATCGCGGGATTAGTGCCAGTTGGTTTTGCCGTCCTGTGGGGAATTACTGCGCGCCGACCGGTTACGGCAGGCATTCTCGTTATCGAAATTTTCGGATTTTCTCCGTGGGGTTCACTCGGAGTTTTAATCGCCGCTTTAGTATATGCTGGGATGAAAACCGGGGATTTTGCGACTCAGTGGCGACCCAGCGCCGAACGTGTGTGGAGACGCGGACTCTACGGCATCTAACTGAACTTTTTAGCCGCCCATTTCCAATTGGCTAGACTCCAAAAGCTATCGAGAAACTTCGCGCGGTCGTTGCGGTGATCGATGTAATACGCGTGTTCCCAAACATCTGCTGTTAGCAACGGAATATGGCCTTCCGTCAGCGGGCACTCGGCGTTTAGTGTAGACACGACTTCGAGTTTTCCCGTTTTATTTTTAACGAGCCATGCCCAGCCAGATCCAAAAGTTTTGATCGCGGTTTCGTTGAATTTCTCTTTGAACTTTTGAAAAGATCCAAACTCTTTGTTAATCGCCTC
>JAYSST010000622.1:0-1141 GCA_043720435.1 Bdellovibrionales bacterium | reverse complement strand
GCGAAAGAAGTTCGCTAGTTTCGCCGACACTGCAGTGGCGAAAATCCATTCGCCATTCGCCAACGGTTACAACCTCCACGAGCTTGCGACAGAGCGAGCTCCGCTAATAGTAGATTCCTAGCCAGAGCGTGCGGGCGAATTCCCCGATCTTGTTATTGTTCTTCATGTCGATAAATTCGTATTGGACGATAACGCCGTAGCGATTGCCCTCAATTTGGTGAATCAAAAAAATGTCGGCCAGTACGTCGCCGTCTTTCACTTTCTCGAGCGGAGCCTGGATTTTTTCGACCCATTCTGTTGCAGGGGAATGGTCGTTGGCGCGTAAGCGAATTTTTCCGATACGTTTGAAGAGCGCCGCTTGTTTGGTGTCCTTGATCAACTGAACATCGGCGCGCCAGCTCGAGACGAGTTTTTGTTCAGGTGGTAAAAGCCAGTAACGTTGATTGAAACCAATCATGACGACGAGCACGCCGAGTGCAATTGCAGCAAGAACTAAGACCCATCCCGCGTGCCGGCCGCCCGAGTGTGAAGTCGTCGTGGATTCTCTATCGCCGGATTCTCTATCGATTGATTCGGACTTCATGTCGCTCTCCAAGTTATTTCGTTGGAGTTAGCGTAGCGGCGATATTTACTTGTGACAATTCGCGCGCGATGACGAATTACGCCCTCCGCCAACCCATTGAAATAACTGAAAGATCTCGTAAACGTCAGTTTTACCGGTCGCAAATTGATACACTTTCGAGCCGTCGCACAAATTCGAAGTCATGGCCTAAGTGCCTGTAAGAACAGGAGTTTGTAAGCGCTGCACGGATGTCTATTGGCTGGCACATTCATTGGACTACATCGGAGGTTGAAGCCTGAAAAAGGCGGAGGAATTTATGGAGCGACATCTAAAAGCCGGCATCGCAATTCTGATGATCAGTTACTTCGGTGCTTGTGCACCCGTCGGTTTTGATACTGCTCCGGAAAACAAAGGCGACAACGTTGTCGTTCGATGTGTTGGCACAACTTGCTTCTATGATGTCACCGAAGAAAAAACGGTTGGCGAAGGTCTCGTTGATATTTTGATCGTGAACGATAATTCGGGTTCGATGTCATTCGAGCAGGCTAAAATGGCCAATGCATTTACAGGCTTCTTAAC
>JAYSST010000621.1:0-2813 GCA_043720435.1 Bdellovibrionales bacterium | reverse complement strand
CACGCATTCCGATATCACTTGCGCTAGCTCCCGCTGGCGGTCGCGATGCTTCGATACGCTCAAGCAGTTCGCGAATTTTCAAATCGTCGGGACCAATGTTATCGAGCGGAGAAATAGCTCCGTGCAAAACATGATAGCGACCGCGAAAGGCGCCGCTGCTTTCGATACGAACGATGTCCGAAGGTTCTTCAACGATACATAAGACATCATCGCGCCGCGAGTGATCCGAACAATATCGGCATAGCGCAGGTTCATCGGTATACGAAAAACATTGCGAGCAAAGATGAACTGATTCTCGAACGGCAATCAGAGCTTCTTGTAGGCCCGTTGAAAGATCGGCTTCACGAAGAATTTGGTACGCCAGTCGCTGAGCGGTCTTTGGACCGATCCCAGGCAACCGATTGAGTTGATGAACAAGGCGTTCAAGCGCACCAATCCGCAACATTAAAACATTCCTGGAAGGCCCATGCCGCCCGTGATTTTTTCCATCTCGGTGGCTTGAGTCTCTTTTGCTTTGGTAAGAGCGTCGTTCACGGCGCTCACAACCATGTCTTGCAGCATTTCAACGTCGCCCGCAGCGTCCGGAGAAATCACAACAGACATAAGTTTAGATTCGCCCTTCATCTTCGCAGTGACCGCGCCACCGCCCGAAGTGCCTTCATAGATGCGTTCGCCAAGCTCCTCTTGAAGTTTTTTGATTTTCGCCTGCATCTGATTCGCCTGGCGCATGATATTTTGCATACCGCCACCACCGAAACCTGCTCCTCCGCGACCTTTCATGACATCTCCTACTTCGGGCGTTTCGCCGAATCTTTCGAATCTGAATCGCGAATCGCCTTCACCTGAGTTTTAAAAACATTCTTCGCCGTGCGCACCAGCGGATCTTGCTCGACTGCAGCCTCGATCGATTGAGTTTTCTCAACCTTCGCGCGCTCTTGAGTCGCGCGTGGAGTCATGCTGTCTGCGGCTGTGCCTTCCCCCGGCTTTACTTCAACTTTCAAACGCTTTTCCCAGATTGTCTCGACGAATTGTTCGATTCGCCGAACATTGTCCGCGTCTTTCAGTTTATCTATAACAAATGCCACTTTTTTAGGAACGCCAACCACGAGTTTGGTTTCGGTTCGTTCCATAATATGAGTGTTCTCAAGCATAGCACCGAGCAGTCCGTTAGATTTTCGAACCATGTAAACGAAGTGAAGCCACGGATCTTTCGCACGAGATGGCATCGGCTCGTTCGACTTTCGGTTGCCGTCAGCATCGTACTCGGCTTCGTGCGAACCGTTTGCCGCACCATTTGGTGCGGATGCGATCGCGGGCAAAGCTGTGACAACCGGTTTGGCAGCCGCACCCGTTGTTTTTGCGCCCCCAGGTTTCACAGCACGAGTGAAGGAGTCGACCGTGTATTTCGGCTTTTCTCCGTCAGCTGGAGTTTCTTGCTTCATCGTTTGCGAAGTCACCCCGGCTGCAACCGCGTGGGCGACCGAACTCTCAGCCGCGGTATTCGCTCGCGGCGTCGCGGGTACGTCGACGCCAGTGCGTGCCGCGGCGATGTCACGGCCTGCAAACAGATCGCGCAAAGCGATCATCGACGGTGACGAAGCAATCCGCAGCAAGGTCATTTCTAGAACAAGTCGCGGATCCGACGATCGCAACAGATCGTTCACGCCTTTCAGCATCATATCAAACAGCGTATGCAGATCTTCTTCAGAAGTCTTAGCCGCCAAGGTGGCAAGTGCTTGAATTTCGCTGTCTGGAAGATCGACGACGCGTGCCGGATCGGTTTTGCAAAGACGAACCATCAACGCGTTTCGAACTTCTTCAAGAAGATCCTGCGCAAAGATCTTGGGATCGACGCCACTGCGATTCACCTTCTCAACAAGGCCCAACGCCATCAACGGATCGCGCATGATCAACGAGGTGACTCCGTCGATAACGAGTTGGCGATCGGTAAGACCCAACACTTCGATGACTTTTTCGAGTGTGATTTCTTTATTCGAAAAGGTGATGACTTGATCAAGCAAACTCTGACTATCGCGCATCGATCCGTCGGCTTGACGCGCGATCGACCAAAGGGCGTCCTGACTTGTCTTAACGCCGTCGGCATCACAAATCTTCGTTAGTTGCTGTGCGATCTGGCGCGAGGGAATACGTCGAAAGTCGAACCGCTGACAGCGCGACAAAATCGTGTTCGGAATTTTCTGCGCTTCCGTTGTCGCTAAAATAAACACGACGTGTGCTGGCGGCTCCTCAAGCGTTTTTAACAGAGCATTGAACGCGGCCGTCGAGAGCATGTGAACTTCGTCGATAATATAAGTTTTGTTGCGGCCTGAAGAGGGCATATAGCCAACGCTGTCGCGCAGTTCACGAATCGCATCGACGCCGTTATTTGAGGCTCCGTCGATTTCGATAACATCGATCGCGCGTCCGGCAGCAATGTCGACACAATCACGGCACGCTCCGCACGGAACGAAGTCAGTCGCATTTGTGCAGCGAAGCGATTTTGCTAAAATTCGAGCGGTCGATGTTTTGCCTGTTCCACGCACTCCCGTGAACAGCAGAGCTTGCGGAAGGCGATCCCCGCGAAGTGCGTTTAGCAACGTCGTCGAGATATGGTCTTGGCCAACCAAATCTTGAAACGACTGAGGTCGCCACTTTCGTGCGATGACCTGATATTGGGACATTTTCTCCTCGCACTATTCATCGATCGACTTGAAGTTCGAATGGTGACCGGGCACCCCACATCACACATCGCTGCCGGTACCGTTGCTTCCTTTCGGATCTGGCGGGGTTCGCGGAGCTCCGTTGTGCGGGAC
>JAYSST010000620.1:0-2814 GCA_043720435.1 Bdellovibrionales bacterium | reverse complement strand
CGGGCGTCGAGCGCCTCGGTGCGACCGTTTGTTTTTCGCAGATCATCTTCGATTTCATTGAAGCGAGACGTGACGTCCGCTGTGCTTTGTTGAAGTGTCGAAACTTGTTTACGTAAAACTTGTTTTTCTTCGACTTCCTTAACACCCGAGCGAGTTTCAAGACACGCAGTTAGACCGGCAAGCAAAGCCAAGGTCGCCATTGCGGCGCCGAGCCGACGCGAGCGAGACCCAAGGTGCGATGGAGATTTTAGAATCGAACGTTTCATGGTCTCTACCTTTACCGCACCTACGGTGCCTAAAGTTGTCCGCACCTATTACGGTGCGAGATCTCCCGATTCAAACCTCGAGAGGCGAGCGGCGTTTTCTGCTTGTTCGGCAAGTGCACGTGCTTGAGAAAAACGTTTCGCCGCCTCTTCAAAGCTACGTTCTTTGAAGAACGTTTCGCCCTCGCGATAAGCTGATTCGGCTTTGTACCAAAGCGCCGGTGCGAATCGAGGCGCCTCGGATTCTTTCGCTCCGTCCATCGCCGCCCGCGCGATGGCGTACTCATCGACGGGAATCATCGAAACGCAACCCGTGAGGAGAAGCCCTAAGCATATCGTGGCCAGCAAAGATCGGTGGACGATTCGAAGGATCACAACCCAGAACTCTTACTGAAGCGGAACAAAGTTCGCGCGACGGTTTTTTGAAAACGCCGTTTCGCTATCGCCTTGCGCCAGCGGTTTTTCTTCGCCGTAGCTGAGAACCGTAATTCGCTTGCTCTCGACGCCCAAGCCCTCAAGGTAAGTGCGAACTGATTTTGCGCGACGTTCACCGAGTGACAAGTTGTATTCAGTTGATCCACGAGAATCGGTGTGGCCTTCAACTTGGACTGTGTATTTTGGATTTGATTTGATCCAGTCCGCATTGGCTTTCAATGCCGCTTTTGCCGACGATGTCAGTGCTGCTTTATCGTAATCAAAAAATACGGTGCTGAGTCCGCTGATGTTGCCAGAGTCCGAACCCTGAGCATCGAGACCGATATCTTTATCAGCCAGTTGGGGAGCTGCATTCTCGCTGGTTACGCCAGAACTTTCTGCTCCACCCTCGCCGTCTGCTTTTTTCGGTTTCGTGCAAGATGCGACTGTGAGTACGAGCATCAGGCAGAGTGCGAGAAATCCTGAAGAGCGCTTAAAATTGTGAAGTGAAGATTCGTGTTGCATGGCGTAGTTCTCCTTCTTGAAACAACATTCTTGAAAAGCCTTTGGTTTTTGTCAAAGGTCAAAGGAGGCAACTCTCGAGATCATTCACATCTGCGTGAAGGATTCGAGTGGCGCTTTGAAAAGGACGACCGATGCCCGGCTTATCGACATTTATCGCTTCATCTGTTCGCACCCAAGTTTCGCTCATTTGCGCGGCGATCGCCCTACAGATTTTGACGTTTCCCCTAGCTAGCAAGGCGGCGGATCCCCACATCGAGTGGCACAAAATTGAAACGCAGCACTTCGAAGTGGTGTATGACTCGAAGCATTACCTTCTGGCGAAAGACTTCGCCCGCCATGCGGAAACTGCTTGGGCGACGCTAGTTCCGGTACTGCGCACGTGGCCAGACAAAACTTTAGTGGTGATTGATGATAGCGGCGATCAAGCCAACGGGATGGCGACGGGCTTTCCGTACCCGCAAATTCATATTTTTCCAGCGACTCCAGCGCCTGGCGAAACAATAGGCGACACGGGTCCTTGGGGACTTGAACTCGTGACTCATGAGTACGCGCACGTCCTCAATTTCCAGCCCGCACACGGCGTCTTCCATTTGCTAAGAAATATTTTCGGATCAATTGTTCGCCCGAACGTACTGCTGCCCCGCTGGTACCTCGAGGGACTTGCCGTCGAACTTGAGACACGATTTTCCCCTGCGGGCGGTCGACTTCGTTCTCCCGATTTCATGGCGATTCCACGCGCGATGGTTCAAGACAATGTGCTTCGCCGCGAAGACTTGTCGCGCATCGGAGAAACTTCGATTCCAGATTGGCCAGGCGGTGCGCGCCCATATCTGCTGGGTGGACTTGTTTGGGCGAAATTGGCGAAAGAAAACTTAGAGATCGTTGGCGATCTCAACGATCAGTATGCGCGTCGGCTTCCATTTTTTATAGACGGACCCCTCGAAGAACGGACCGGCAAAACGTGGCAAGGGTATCTTGAAGGAGTTTACACAGACGTTGAAGCTCGCGCCGTCCAACAAATCGAAGCCATCTGTGAACACGGTTGCAACGAAGGCGTGAAGCTTGGAGAAGACGGTTTCTATAGCCGAGCTCCGGTTCTCGCCCCGCTTCGAAAAGTCGACGGCGTTGTGCAACCGGGGCGCACGCTTGCATTTATTGCCCGCGAGCACAACCACGACTCGATTCTCGTGTTTGCCGAACCTAATCCGCAAGGGAACTACGAAGCCGCGAAAATCGAGCGCGCCGGGTTTCCGAAGAACGCTTCCAGGATTTCTTGGCTGCCAGATGGCGGAACCATCATGTATGACGCAATCGACAGTTTCGGTCGCTACGAAGAACGAAGCGACTTGTGGATTTTTGATCGCGCTAAGAAAAAACAATTTCGCGTTTCGAAGGGTCTGCGTGCGCGCGAACCGGACTTAAGCGCAGACGGTGCCTCGGTTGTGTTCGTGCAACTGGTAACTGGAAAAACGCAAATCGCGATGGCTCCGTTCTCGCGCGACGCCGATGGAAAACCGTCGCACGGTGCTGTCACGGTTGTTTATGCTTCCCAAGGAGAAAACCGAGTTTCGTGGCCGACGTTTGTCGACAAAGACACTTTGGTGTTCGTCGA
>JAYSST010000619.1:0-7152 GCA_043720435.1 Bdellovibrionales bacterium | reverse complement strand
TCCAAACATTTTCGAAAGGATCGCCTCCCGTCGAATTCCGTGAAAACCAGTTTCCACGTGCTGTGGACCGGGCAGCAGCCGGAGCCGGCTGTTTGGCGTTTTGTTTTTGGAGGTCTTCGACGATCGAATCATAAGTGACATAATCAGCGCTCTCGCTGTCGTAATCGGGAGCCGCCTGCACAGCTGTTGATGTCAGTATCGACCATCCAATGACGACCATGACTGCCGACGCACTCACAAAAGAAGTCGAAAAAAAGCTCATCGCGGCCTCCTGCCTACACCCCTAAGACTAACATCGAAGCCCTACTGGTGAGGGGCTTAGGTCGCGTTTTTCGGGCGAGTTCTGGACTCGGGTCGAGGTCTTTTGGTTTCGGTTTTAGGACTTCACACCTTCAGCTTCGGATCGCGTTAGAGTAAGGTATGGCCATTTTCAAAACCGGGCGTCAGTCACGACTTTGCGCCTTTTGCGGCAACGAACATCGCGTCTACATGAAGGCTCACGTCACAGTCTTCGACGTCGTTTTGTGCACGTTTGCGGGACTACTCGTTTTGTCTCCGTTCGTTGATGCGATCGATCCACGCGGAATCGCGATCGGTGCGATTTTTATCGGCGTCGCCGAGATTTTCGTTGGACTCAGACATCGCATCAGCCTGAAGTGCGCGCGCTGCGGATTCGATCCAATTATTTATCGAAAATCTCAAGAACAAGCCGCGAACCTCGTGCGCGAGCATATTGCGAAGCGGGCCTTGAACCCAGCGAACTTGTTGTCTGATCCCGTTGTCGCCGCTGGTCGAAGACCATCTGCCGTCAAAGCCCGCGCATCTAATGTAAAACGCCGCTCGCCGCGAGTAGACTCGCCGCAGCAACCCTCGCGATAACGAAGAAGATATTCGGGGTGTTTTGCAGATGCCTTCACATGAGCGTTCGCTTATGTTGCCGCCATGCGCTCTCTCGTCATTGTTCCGACCTACAACGAAGTTGAAAACATTCGTCCGCTCGTCACCGAAATATTTGCGGCGGTTTCCAGCGCTGGGCTCGCAACCGAGTTCGCGGTTCTCGTCGTCGACGATAATTCACCGGATGGAACTGGCAAAGCAGTTCAAGAACTTCAAAAGTCGATGCCATTCGGCCAACTGCACCTGCTTTCGCGGCCCGGAAAACAAGGGCTCGGACGCGCATACATTGCGGGATTCAAGTGGGGCCTCGAGCAAGGGTACGAAGTACTTGTCGAAATGGATGCGGACTTTTCACATCGCCCGGTAGATCTAGTGAAACTGTTGAAGTCCGTTCGCGATGGAGCCGACTTCGCTATCGGCTCGCGATACGTTGAAGGCGGCGGCACTAAAAATTGGGGTTTAGGACGTAAAATTATTAGCCGGGGCGGAAGCCTTTATAGCCGAACAATTCTCGGCCATCCGATTCGCGATTGGACCGGCGGATTTAATGCGTGGACGGCAAAAACGCTTCAGACCATCGGTCTCGACCGCGTCAAATCTGAGGGCTATAGCTTTCAGATCGAACTTAAATACCGAAGCCTCGAAGCCGGCTGCAAAGGAATCGAAGTTCCGATTCAGTTTGAAGATCGCCGTGTCGGACAAAGTAAGATGAGTTCCAAAATCGTCATCGAAGCTTTCACGCGAGTGTGGGGAATGCGATTCGGATGACGGTTCGCAATCGCAATTCCTGTTTCGTCATCTCTTTTGCTGTAACGGCGATCGTGATGTTGTCTTTCGATGCGTCGGCTGAAGTGAAGCAGACACGCCGGCCAGCGCAGACGTCGAAAAAATCAGCAAAAACTTCAACGGATTCAAAAGCGTCGACCGCCGCAAAAGCGGGTTCGACCGTCGCTGTCGTTGTCTCGGAAGAGTCTCAAATTTACGATAAACCGGATCTCGACGGTAGCGTTGTGGCGGTTGTGAAGCGTGGAAAACGGTTACCTGTTTCGAAAGGTACGCGAGGAGAATTCGCAAAGTTTTTTAAAACGCGCGCCAACGGAAAGCTTGGTTGGATTCTAACGTCGGACGTGAAGTCAGAGGCCGACGCCAAAAAGTTTTTTACCCAAGCGAAGGCGGCAGCCTACAAGCGAGGTCCGTTTGAACCCGAAGCGGACGAGACTAAGAGTTCTTCAAAAGAAATGTTCGCATTCACGCGCTCGGTTGCTTTTGCTATCGGTCAGAATGAATACAAAGAATCTATCAACGGTGTCGACTATACGGCGAACTTGATGACCTATGGTTTAAAACTAACAGGTCCCGATGTGCTCTTAACCGGACCGCTCATGGACGTAAATATCGTGCTGCACTATGGAGCACCCGCTTATTACAAAGGACTCTCGCAGATTACTCCGACCGGTTTTATACTTTGGACCGATGCAAACCTGCTTCTTCCGATTATGGTTCGCCAAGATACGCTTATCGGGATTGGTGCGGGTCCGATACTTGTGATTTCAAATATTCAGGCGAGCCAGGGAACTACTGACTATGGAATGTGGGCGTTTAATCTCGGCGCGAACGTTGAATTGACCGCGGGCATGCGGTTCGACGACTTCTGCATTCGCCTCGATGGAAAATATATTTTCGAGAAAAAAACATATCGCCAAGTACAGCTTTCGGTTGGGACGGTCTTTTGATGAAGCCTAAGGAAATACTTGAGCTGCGTTCTGACGTCGTCGATCAAATTGCGGCGGGTGAAGTGGTCGAACGTCCGGCTCACCTCGTAAAAGAGCTGGTCGAGAACTCGATCGATGCGGGCGCGACTGAAGTTGAGATTGAATTTGATAACGGCGGGCGTTCAGTTCGAGTGACCGACAATGGTTCGGGAATCAGGCCGAAAGATATGGCGCTCGCATTAGCTCGGCACGCGACGAGCAAAATTTTTTCAGCAGATGACCTATGGAAACTGCAATCGTTCGGCTTTCGCGGCGAAGCTTTGGCCTCGATCGGCGCTGTCAGTCGCCTCGACCTAACTTCGCGGCCTAAAGATGAAGACAACGCAAGCCGTGTAGTTTCTGAATTCGGTCGTGTTGAACCGGTCTTGCCGAGCGCGGGAAACATAGGGACGACGATTGTCATCAGCGACTTGTTCGAAAATGTTCCGGCTCGGCTAAAATTTATGAAGTCTGAGACCGCAGAGGGATCGCAAATCCGCGCCGTTGTAAAGGCGATGGCGATGAGCCATCCCGAAGTAGGCTTCCGTCTGCGATCCAAGGCCAAGGCGGAATTCACGTACCGTGCAGCCGAGACATTTGAAATACGAGCGCAGGGAGTCCTCGGAATGCGCCTGCACACTGTGACCGGCGAATTTGAAGGCATCAAAGTTGAAATCGCGTTTTCAGGACCGCAAGATGTGATTGGAAATTCGAAGGGTTTATGGTTTTTCGTGCAAAACCGATGGGTGTTGGATCGTTCGCTTCAGGCGGCTGTGATCGAAGCGTATCGCGGGCTTTTGATGCACGGAGAGTATCCCTATGTCGTAGCGAAACTTTCGGTTCCCGACGGCGAAGTCGACGTCAATATTCATCCGACGAAGTCTGCTGTTAAGTTTCGAGATCCGTCCCGCGCGTTTCGTGCAGTCTCACGTACGCTTCGAGCGGCGCTTGAAACGGCACCTTGGCTTGGTGTGAACACAAAAGGAGAAACTTACCGAGGTTCAGCGCAAGCCTCTGCCGGCGTGGTTTCAGTGGCGATGCCGGCCGCAATGACAGCTACTTCGCCGGCCATGAGCGTATCCGACTTCACTCGTCCTTATCAGGCACCGGCGACTCATAGCGCAGCGCTTGGCGATGAATCGCCGGCTTCGCTGGGCGACACATCGAGCGCGGTTCAGCATTTTCGTTTTGATTCGCCAGATCTCGATCACATCCAAGTTAAACGAAAAGAGATTTCGCTTTCACAGTTCGAAAATCTCGCCGCACTTTCGAGCGGTCATAGCGAACGAAACATTTGGTCAAGGATGGAAATTCTTGGCCAGGCTGCGCACACATATTTGGTCTGCCAAGACGGCGACCGACTAGTTTTCGTCGATCAACATGCAGCGCACGAACGAGTTGCATATGAACGTCTCATGCGTGCGTGGCTGACTAAAGGCGACAATAGAAATATCGAAACGCAAAGTTTTTTATTCCCGCACCTCGTTGATCTGGAACCCGAGCATCTTGAAGCGCTGTTGACACAGACTGAGGATTTAAAACGAATTGGACTCGTTATCGAACCGATGGGGCCAAGAACCGTAAGCGTCACTTCGATGCCGAGTTTGTTAAAAGAATCTGTGATTGAAAAGTCGCTGAAAGAATTGGCCTCGGCGGTACTCGAACGTGGCGGAAGCTTTGTGTTCGAAGAACGGATCGGCGACGTCTTTGCCCGCATGGCATGTCACTCGGTCGTTCGTGCCGGTCAGACTTTATCGACCGAGGAAATGCGCCAACTTTTGCTCCAGATGGATGAATTTCCTCTTTCAAGTTTCTGTCCGCACGGCCGACCGGTTTCAGTGGAATATACGTTTACTCGCCTCGAGCGTGATTTCGGTCGCATCAACTAAGAACGGGTTCTGACTCAATGACGAAACCAGCGGCGAAACTCATTTTTCTAGTCGGGCCGACGGCCTCAGGAAAAACTTCGCTGGCCATCGACGTTGCTAAAAAGCTCGACGCCGAGATTATCTCTGCAGACAGCGTTCAGTTTTTTTCCGAATTGAAAATCGGATCGGCACGGCCCACGGATCGAGAATTGAGCGAAGTTAAACACCATCTCGTCGGGCACATTTCGGTTGCGGATGAATATACGGCCGGAGACTTCGCCCGTGATGCGATGAAAATCATCGAGAGCCATCGCGAGAAACACTTTATTGTCGTCGGTGGTAGCGGGTTTTATATTCAAGCTTTAGAAAAAGGAATGTTTCCCACCGAACGCGCGAGTGAGGAGTCGCAAGAACGTTTGGAAAAACGTGTCGATGATGAGGGACTTGAGGCGGTTTACCGATCGCTGCAATTGCGCGACCCCGAAGTCGCAAGAAAGATTGCTGTTCAGGATCGGTATAGAATTGTGCGTGCTCTTGAAATTTTAGAAACCCTCCCGGCAGAGCAAACACTCAGTCAAATGCGAGAAGATTTCGAACAACAAGCAAAGCTGCGTTTTCCTCAGCGCACTGTCTCTACGATTGGCCTGCAAATTGAGCGTGCGCGGCTTGAGCCGCGAGTTCGCTTACGGACTGAACAGATGCTGAATGATGGTTTGATGGGTGAGGTTCGAGATTTGGTTGCAAAAGGATTTGCGAGCCGTCCTGCACTGCAGTCCGTTGGCTACAAGGAAGTGCTGCAGTGCCTCGGTGGTCAGCTGCCTGAAAGTGAACTTTTGCCTATGATCGTACAAGGGACGTTGCGACTGGCAAAAAAACAGCGAACTTGGTTTGCTCGTGCAGCTGAAACTCTCTGGTTCGACGCCGAGCATGGAAGGGATGCAGCTATAAAGACGGCGATTTCAGGAGTTGACTGAGATCATTGCCTGCTTGATGCTCCCCGCATGAAAAGCATGACCGGCTATGGCCGATCGAAGAAAATCGACACGACAGGCAAGCCAGGTTCTGGCAGTGACACCGAGTCGTGGGCGCGATCCGTGAACGGACGCTTTTTAGAAATTCGGGTGCATCTACCTCGAGAGTGGGCCGAGCTCGAGCCCGAAGTTCGAACTCTTGCGCAAAATATGTTGTCCCGTGGAACTGTCGATCTGCATGTGAACCGAGTTCGCGGGATCGAGAGCAATGCGCGCGTCGAAATCGACGAGCGACTGGCGAAGGAATGGGCGAAGGCTCTCCAAAAATTGGCTCAGGCCACGGGGTCATCGACTTCTTCATTTCCGTTCGAAGTTATTGCGAAAGCACCCGACGTGATTCGAGTTGTGAACGAAACAGAATTAACAGCGGAACAAAAGACGACTGTTTTGAATGTGGCGAAAGAGGCATTGCAGGCGCTCGAGACAGAAAAAGCGCGCGAGGGCGCGTCGATTCGAGTCGAACTGTTGTCGTTGCTCTCGCAACTTGAAAACGCGGTTTCAAAAGTCTCGAAGCTCGCTCTCGAAGCACCAGACGATTTGCGTTCTCGGCTGAAGACCCGTATGGATCGCCTTGAGGCTTCGGGGTTACAGCCACCAGGCACAGATGACTCGCGTTTTCACCAAGAGGTCGCGATCCTTATCGACCGCGGAGATATCCGCGAAGAAATCGCTCGCCTTTCGGCACATCTCACCGTCTATCGTGAACTTGTCGAAGGGATCGAAGCGAAGCCAGCTGCTGCCCCGACCAAAGGCGCGAAGAAACTAGATGGGCCGATAGGTAAGACACTCGACTTTTATGCGCAGGAACTTTTGCGCGAAGTAAATACGGTTGGCTCCAAAAGTCAGACAGCCGACCTCACACGTCTCGTCGTGGAAGCGAAGACGCTCGTAGAAAAAATTCGCGAACAGGTTCAGAATGTCGAATAACGGGGGGAGCGAGCGAAAATGACAAGAACCCGAATGATCATCGTCGCTGCTCCTAGCGGCGCCGGAAAATCGAGCTTTGTCGAACGCATCTCGCGTGAAATGCCCGTTCTTGCTGACACCGTCACCTACACGACGCGACCGATTCGTGCCGGGGAGTCCGAGGGACATCCGTATCACTTTGTTTCTCAGGAGCGCTTCCGTCAGCTCGTCAAAGAAGGTTTCTTCGTTGAATGGGCCGAGGTTCACACCAACCTTTACGGGACGCCACTGCACCAAATCGAAGACGCATTCAAAGCCGGTAGGGTCGTCATCATGGACGTCGATGTTCAAGGAGCCGCAACTTTCAAGGCGAAGTACCCAAAGGACGCGGCCTCGGTTTTCATCCTCCCGCCCTCTATAGACGAGCTAAAGCGTCGCGTTATGAAGCGTGACGGAGGTCGAACCGACAATATCGAGGTCCGAATGGCGAACGCCATCAAAGAAATCGCGAAAGCTCCTTCGTTCGACCACCAAGTCGTGAACGACGACTTCGAGCAAAGCTTTGGCCAATTCAAGAAACTGGTTGAAACTCTCATCCGCGGCGGCTAGTTTGACCCGCTATGGCACGCGTCACGGTCGAAGATTGTCTCGATAAAGTTGAAAATCGTTTTGCACTCGTTCTTTTGGTCGCCAAGCGAT
>JAYSST010000618.1:0-1141 GCA_043720435.1 Bdellovibrionales bacterium | reverse complement strand
GATTTGTGGTTCGCTTTATGCCGCCGTTCGGCTCGAACGCCTGGTCAAAAATCAACAGGCCCATCGAGGACCCGAATTGCTGCAGCAATCGAAACAGGCGGCGCACGACGCGACTTTCGAGGCCTTGCACGGCCTCATGCACTGAATCTGCTTATCTCTTAATGTCGAGAGTTACAGTCGCTGTGGACGAATTCGTTCCATCGGTGATCGTATAAGTGAATTTGTCTGCGCCTCTGGCCGAGGTCTTTGGCTTAAACGAAATGGAATTTCCACCCACGATTGAAACTAGGCCTTGCGTCGCTGCCGTCACGGATTTTATGGTAAGCTTTTGTCCGTTCGGTTCGGTGTCGTTGCCAAGAACATTCAGTGTCGTGGTGACTTTGCTGCTGATGCTGAAAGTATCCGCGACGGCTTTGGGCGGGTCATCTTGCATGCGAACGGTCACAGTGCCAGTAGCCATCGGACCGTATCCGGCCTTCATGAAATATGTAAATGTGTCTTCGGCTTTAAATGTCGAAAACGCATTATATTCGATCGTGCACTTTCCCATCGTACATTGCACGGTCGCAACCGCATTGATCGGCACCATGTCGATAGACACGAGTTCGGGAGTTTGTGCTTCGGGATCAGTGTCATTCAAGAGAACGTCGATCACAACCCGTTGGCCCGCTCGAACCGTGGCGTTGTCCGCTCGGGCGATTGGCGTTTTTCCCACCACGGCGATCGAGACTTGTGCTTCTTCCGACGTTTGACCGAGGTCGTCGGTAATTTGATAAAGCAAGATATCGACTCCGGTGAAATGCGAAAACGGGGTGTACTCGATGAATGGTTTTCCGGTGGGATCGATCTTCATCATCGCGTCACCGTTGCGGGTGATGACATTTAAGATCTCAATCGGGCGACCCGATGGGTGGACATCGTTTTTCAGTGGATAAATAGCCGTTGTTGTCCCAGCCGTTATTTGTACAAAATCTGGTACTGCTGTAATTTGCCCGGCTTTAACATTGATCGTAAGTTTACCAAGCGCTCCGTTGCCGATGCCGTCAACGAGCCAGTAGATGATCGTGTCAGTGCCAGTGAAGCCGGTGTACGCGGAATAGCTGATCTTGCCGCGATTGTTCTCATCCCAAATGATCCCGGC
>JAYSST010000617.1:0-7164 GCA_043720435.1 Bdellovibrionales bacterium | reverse complement strand
CTGAGGTGAACAAGCTTTCGAGATTCGTTTGTGACAATGCGCTTCCGCTCGCAGTGTTGACCTTCAACACGTCGGTGCCGCGCAAACCCTGCAGACTCTCTGCACGTTCAGCAACGATCGCGTTTGGAACCGAGTCGATCGTCAGGTCGGGCGATAGCGTTCGAGCCGCGCCACCCATCGATGGCGGAGCGATTTTAATTCGAACGTAACGACGTTTTGCAGCAGCCGCTCCGGCCGTGCAGGGCGAACCGTTCGTGAACAATTTTCCGTTGATGGTGCCAATGTTCTGAAACACGTTCGCCATCGAGTTGGCCGAGTCACCAGCGGTTCGCGATGCACTGCCAGTGATCGTTCCGACCTGCATCGAGAAATAACCTTTGGTCGAAAGCGTGTTTACAACTTGCGACTCTTCGTAAAGAACGCAGACTTTGTCTTCATCGAGAATCTGTACCGTAAATGCAACCGAAGCGTCTTGAAGTGGTGTCGCACCAACAGCATCGCTGTAGAGTCGTCCGTCAAGCGTAAACGACTGAGGAACATCGGCGCCGAATGCAATGTTAAAATCAACGCCAGAAACGGCGGTAAACGCAAAAAGTACCAATGCGAAATTTTTCATCCAACGTGCCGCGAAACGCATATAGTCTCATCGGTAAATTGAGGTTTGTTCTAGAAATGAAACCGCAGAATTCTCAATTTGATGCGGTAGTTAATGCATCAGCGATCGCAAATGGCACAGTTATAATATCTTAACGAGATTCATGAAGATAATCGATGCCCTCGGGCATCCAAAGTTCGTGGACTCCTTCGAGACGGTACACGCGACCGTCGCGCTCTTCTTCGACGGGTCGCGGTTCTACAGATGTTCTGAAATCACTAGAGACGAAGCCGTGTCCGGCTAGCTCCGGCAGTATTTCGTCGACTGCGGGACGTCCTAAAATCTGTCGTCGAACGAGATTGTCGACCCCGGCTTCCATGAACTCGCGAGAAATGCCGTAATTTTCTTTCATGTCACGCGCCACTTCAAGAACGCGCGCGACACTGAGTCGTCCATCTTGAAAGAGATCGAGTGCGGCTTGTAACGAACTTGAAGTGGGCACGCAACGGCGTCCGAACTTTAAGTAATATTCAGGATCTGTATCTGTTGCGAGATTGATATAAATCTTTTCGACCGGATCGTGCTCGGGAATTTGATCCTGAAGGTCAAGAATAGTCTCAGTTTGTTCGCCGATCACATGCAGACGGGACAGAATCTCGATCAGCTCTTTTTCACTCCAGCGCCTCGCGCAAATATCTGAATACAGTGAATAAATAATCGCATCACTCTCTGAATCGTCGCCCCATAAAATCTGGCGAACATCCTCTTTGAGCCGTGCACGAAGCTGTAACAACGCTTGAACCTTAAATCCAACCTGTTTTGTTAAACGCCACCACCGCGATGGTTTCCAATTCCTTAAGTTGTCCTTATAAAAAGCGCCCAACGCATTGATATCGTCGAGATTCAGCTTCTGAGTAATTTTCTCTTCCATCTGTGGCGGGCTCGCCGTGATGAAATAAATTGGAAACGCTAATTGCCCGCGCTTATCTTCCCAACCAGAACGCAAGGCCCGCACAAGTGTCGCTGTTCCAGGTACGTTTTTTTTTTGAAAGGCTTTTTCCAAGGCCGTGCGCCAAAGTTCAGAAAGCGAGGCCCAGCTCGTATCGAGATAAGTTTTATCTAAATCCCACACGTATACTTCTGAAAACGCGCGTTCCAGATTCTCGCCTGCATAGCGAAAATAAACGACGTCTCCTTCGGTTTCTGAACGGTGTTCCCAATCGGCCATACCCTATTAAAACGCGAGAAGGAGAATAACGGCAAGGCTTCCGAGTATAGAAAGCGTAGTGGCGAAGGGCCCGCTCTCATCTTTTTTACGTTCAACTTGATTTGCTTCGGGTTCGATCGCCGATTCTGACGCTAGAAGCGAAACCACCGCGGCCGAAGTCGCTGAATCTCTCGGAGTTGCCAGCTTAGCCAGCCGCGCCTGTTCTTTTGGCAAATTGACGAGGCTACCGGCCCGAATTTGCCCGTTCTCGTGAACTCGAGTTAAGTCGACGACCACAAATCGAGACTCGACTTGGTGAACGACGCCCTCTGCGATGATCTCGACTTTTGCACCGCCTTGAAACAATGGTTCGAGCGTAGCACGAGTGACCGATACCCACTGAACGCTGTCGCCAACTTCGAGGGGCGCCCCCGCCGTCGCAACCCGCGCGCGACGTTTGCCCGCGTCGATCGATATGGCCTGTTTCGAGAAAGAGTCCTGGAGCGTCGTGGCTTGGTACGGGAGACTCGCGACAAATTCTCGAACCAGTGCGCGAGCCACTTTGGCGACTTGCTCTCGCAAAAGCACCGACGGATGCAGATCAACGGCTTGGCTCCACGCAAGCGTCCCATCACTCGATTGCCATACCGCGAGAGTTAAGGTGCGATCCTTTAAACTCATCGTCATGAGTGCGTCAGCTTCGACATATCTTCCAAGAATGACGGCATCACCCGTAGTCAGCAGTCCGCGAGGCTGAAATGCATCGGTCTTCTGTAAAAACGCCCGACTGGCCACGACAAAACGACCGGTGCCCGTCAATTCATCACGGACCTGCCACCACGTTTCTTCGAGACTCTTCGCCGTTGCATCATCGATACGTTCACCGCGTTCGCCTTTATAGAGCAAAGGGAACACAGCCACTTTCTCGATAGCAGTAACGGAAACAGTTTTTCCGGATGAAATTGAAACGCCGGCTCCGAGAGCGGCGAAAAATACGAGCGGTGATAATAATAGGCGCGATCGCGCGACTGACGACACAGACATCTTAGCTAATTCTGACATTTCCTCGGATTAACATCCAGCGGTAGCCACTTACAGACCCCGCGAACTGTTTCGACCCAGACCAGAGTCGCGTCCTAAGAGTTTCAAAACCAATCGATTTGTTCTTCGGGGAATTCAATCCAGATTTCGTCTTTGGGAAACCCCGGTGGTCGCGGAACTGTTTGTCCCCGATACTTCAAAAACGCCGTCAACGCGGCAATAAAGGCATCAAACGCTTGCGGACTATCAATGAGGGTTTTCAAATCCTGTTGATAGATAAATGCAATTTCGCGTTCCATGAGCTGCTTTAGAAAAAACAACCTCGACTCGTCGCTATCGACGGCGTGCCGATGAAAACGTAAATGACTCTTCGGAACTTTCAAATCGCGACCAATGCGCCAAACCGAGAGCTTTGGATAAACTTCGATCAGTTGCGGATCCGTAGAGTCCGGTCTTGATGGAGTCAAAACTCGTTTTCGAGTAATTCTCCTAGCTAAATAATGTGCGCGCGCCGCAAGAGGTGCTGCATTCGCGCCAAGAGCGTGTGGTGGATGAAAAGGCTCTTCAAGATGGTTCGCGATCGCGACTTCCGCGCAACGTTCGGTGTACGGAGTAAATACCTTATTGGGCCGCTTCTTTTTTCCACGTGCTTCGTGCTCATCCCACAACCAGCGAATTTCAGGAAGTCTGCATGCCTCGAAGCCGGGACAAATCAGATCGCAACGAATGCACTTAGGAAGCTGTAAAGGAGCATCGAATGCTATCGTTTCGAGTCCAACCTCTTCCACGGTCAGTAAATGAAACAATGTTTCGTCGCTCGACACAGACGTTTCTGTTTTAACTCGATCGCGAAGCGCGCGAAGAAAAACTCGTTTGCTCTCGGGATAAAATTCAAGAACCGCAACGGCAGTGCGTTCGGTTTTTCCGCCGCCAAGTGCCACCCCAGCAAAACGGTGCACCGTAAGCCCCTTGCTTTCGCTGGTCGCTCGCTTTCGAGTTGTTTTTTTAGCAGTACTGCGCTCGAGCATCAGTTTCGCGGTTCCCATGGTTTAGCTGGAAGGACGGTGTATCCTGCTGCCTGGGCCGCTTTTGCAAGCTCCCCTGCCTTTCGCTCATGAGACCAAAGTAAAACACACCCGCCTCCACCTGCGCCGCAAATTTTTGCGACGCCGCCATTGGCCTTTGCAATGTCGTGGATGCGACGGATATCGGGACTCGAAAAGCCGTCCGAGAGCCGCGTGCGAGCTTCATACTCACGCTCAAACAAAGCCGGCAGAAGATCGGCTTTGCCTGTTCGCACGGCTAGGCCCAGTTCCTTTGATATCACCGCGAGGTCGGTCATGGCCGCGCGAGTTTTCAAGTCACCGTCGAGCCAGTCTTTTATAACCTGCCAGTTATTAATTCCGCTGTGGTGCGAACGCCCAGTGTACACGAGAACAAAACGATCGCGAAAAAGTTCTGTATCAATGGCTTCGCGTTCGCACTTTGGACCTTCAGTACCGTAGGTGATAAAACAAAGTTTTCCTTCGATCGGCGGGAAATAGTCCTGTGTCCCAGTAGGTTTGAAAAGCATTCGCGCCTCGAGGTGCGAAGCCAAACGAACAGTATCGCTTTCACTCATCTCAACTTTGAGCCACTTCTTAAATACTTTTAAGAGAGAAATGCAAAGTGACGAACTGCCGCCAAGTCCACCGCCGACTGGTGACTCACTTGCTGTTTCAAGTTCAAAGCCATTTCCACTAATCTGATTTCGCCAGTGATGAATGTGCGCACGCACAAGATCGAACGAAGGTTCAGTGTCGGCCAGGCAATCGAACAGCGACCCGTATACTTTATCTTGCTTGAGATCTCGGGTGATGAGTCGAATCTTCGCATCCGCACGTGGAGTCAGTGTTGCCGTCGTAAAAATGTCGATAGCGACGTTGACGGTTAGTGGATCATTCAAAAATAAGCTAAGCGGCCAGCAGTCCAAGGTTCCGCCGGCAAGATCCACTCTTGTTGGTGAACGAAAGCTAATCGGTTCTGTCGACAAATTCATGGACCACTCTTTTCAGTTTGTGTGCTCGGAACCGTCTCTGGCGCCGCTGTCACAACGTCGAGTGTGAGCGCATCCAATAACGACTTTTCAATTTCAAAAACACGAGCCGGTGCCACCGAGCTTGTCACTCTTACGGTTTCTCCGCTGAGATTAAAAATAAACTCGGCTAACTTCTTACTTTTTTCACCGAAGAACGACATTCGGAGCGAGCCCTTTGGCCCTAGCTTCGGAACCGGAACCAATCCGGGTAACATCTTCGCTGCCGAGAACGCATTAATCTCGGACATCAGGCGATCCACAAGTTCGGACTTCGCCTCGCGACCAGCAAATCGAGTATCGAGCGGATCGGTAATCCACTTGCCTTCTTTTTTAGCGAGAATCGGAAGTGAGACTGATCCTGCGGGACGTTCGAGCTCGATCGCTTGCACATCAGAAATTTTGAATTTGAACGGGTATGCAAGATCTCGAAAATCGTCGATCGTCTTCGACAAAAGTTCGATCTGCGCTTTATACACCGAAAAAACTAGCGGCCGTGCAGAGCCAAACCCCGCTGCAACTGATTCCGCTTTGCTCAATGGCGCGATTTTGACGTCATACTTTTCGCTTTTTTCCGAGAATAGCGAAACGTTCAACCCGGGACGATCCAACTTTCGCATTCGCAATACTTTTGGATCAGTCTTGTCTTCGGCCCAGACGTCATTACCGCGAAGACCCGCGACTGAATCTGCGTAAGCCTTGGCAACACCCTGATCGAGCGGCCACGAATCTTTTCCGGTTTCCTTTTGCATCCAAACGTCAGCGCTCTTGATCAACGTAAGTTTCGAAAAGCCAGGTCGCGAAATCTCGATACTCGTGAATTTCGGTGATTCTTTGCTGGGAAAAAAGTGCTTATCACGAAGGTCACGTGGATCCTTCTGAAAGACCGCCCGCGCCGTGGAGGAAAGCAGAACAACGCGGTTCTCGCCATCAAGCCGGGCGTAAACAGAACCATCGAAAGCCGGCACCGAGCCGATGAGGATCGAACGCTTGAGCAGACCAGCCGCTCCGGCGCCTACTTTCGATGTAATTGTGGCATCGATGGTAGGACGATCGAGACCATACATTTTCCAAGCTATATCGGCGGCTTCGACGACGGTCTCTGTGACTTTTTCGTTCGAGATCGTCGAAAGAAAAGTTTCAATCGTCGCCGGGTCACCCAAATCGCTGAACGGCTTTTCAAACTTCCAGACGCCGTCCGACTTCTTAGCGACGGTCTCACTAGCCGGTACTCCAGCCATTTCGCCCGTGGGATTCGTGCGAATGGAAATTTCGGTCACGTTTGAATTCGAAAACGGAAGCAACGCCGAAGCCTCCGCTTTTACCTTCTGGCGCTCCTCACCCCCCTTGTACTCGGCAAGGTAAACCCACGCGACGAAAACGCCCACGATGCCAACAAAAATGTACGTCCAAGGAAATTTAGTCTGAGTCATTTCAGGCTGCCTTTCGACGCCACCAAATCAGGCCACTGGTGAAGAATAGGATTATCGGCACCGGAAGCAAGAAACCAAAAAGCACGATCATCAGTTGCTTGTCCTGAAGCTCTAGCGTGGTCCCTTTCGGAACCTTCGGTCGAATCGACACGAGATCCACATCTTTAGAAAGACTCGCTACCGAATTCATCGCCAAATCACGGTTCATTCCTGTTCGGTAAAGTGTGTCGCGAAAAAAATCCGAGTCGCCAAACGTGATGACTTCGAATTCTTTCTCACTGCCGGCGAACTTTCCCTTCGAGAATATTCCGATGGTGTGCGGTCCCGGTGTCAACGGAGCCTTCTCATCGCCTAGCTTGAAAGTAGCAGCTGGGTGTCCATCCGTTTTCACGATTTCATCGAGCTGGAATTCTTTAGGAGCGTCTGGCGCCGCCTTAAGACTCGACGCGAGTAAAAATACTCCGAAACCGTTCTGCAGCGGCTTCGTCGCCTGATTCGTCACAGAAAACTGGTGGGCAAGCACACCGACTTGACCGGCCGAGGTTCGGTTATCCAAAAGAAAATTATTCCGGTATTCGACACCAAACGCTTTGGTTAGCGATGCGAGATTATGTGTCGCATCGGGGTCGAGCGCGATAAGCAAGTGACCGCCGCGCTTTGCATATTCCCGCAACGCTTCGGTTTCGCTTGCGAGATAAGCCTGCTTGGGACCGGCGATGACGACAAGCTCGGCATCGACTGGAACCTTTGGATCTTTCGAAAGTTCCAATTTTTTGATTTCGTAAGAGTTCTCGAGATCATATTTGAATTGCGA
>JAYSST010000616.1:0-2819 GCA_043720435.1 Bdellovibrionales bacterium | reverse complement strand
AACCGGCATCGGTTACCTATGCGATTACGGACCCAAATCCGCTTGTCGCAGGCCAGGGCGCAAAAATGTTGAACGCTGCGGGCGTGACAGCGGTCTGCTTGAGCGAGGCTCGCGCGTGGCCAGCAAGTCCGGACAAACCGATTGAATCTGGAACTCAAATCGAACTCGTGGATGAAGCGGAAGATCTGAACGAGATTTTTTTGTGGACCATGCGGAATCCAGGCACCGACGCACTTCCCTTTGTGACAGTGAAGGTTGCTACTTCTCTCGACGGTCGGGTTTCAATGCGCGGCGGAGAAAGCCAATGGATCACTGGCGAACAAGCTCGAGAAAAAGGGCATCGCCTTCGACTCGAACACGACGCGATTATTGTTGGACGAAAAACTGTCGAGACCGACAATCCGTCTCTCGATGTGCGACTTGAGGAAATTAGTGAGTTCGTAAATTCAGTTGTTATTGTCGATCCCAAGGGCAAACTGCTCGATCGCCTAACCGAATTCAATGTCGCAAAAGTTCGCCCGATTAATCGGGTTTTTGTATGCGTGCAGATCGGAGTGGTCGATCAAGCCGCTGTCCTGCGTGCACAGGAAAAAGGTTTTAAGATTTTTGCGGTTCCTGGAAGCAAAGAAGGAATCGTCGATTTAAAAGCGATGCTTAAAAAGGTTCGTCAACTCGGCATTCACGGAGTCTACGTTGAAGGCGGTGCCGGAACCGTCGGCCCCTTCTTAGATAATGGGCTTGTGAATCGCCTTCATTTATTCATGTCGACGGCCGTCATCGGCGGAAAAAATGCGACGGGTTGGTCGGATGCCTGTGGTGTTGCAACACTCGCTGAATCGTGGAAATTAATGCGCCAACGAGTGAAATTAATTGGTCCTGACCTTCATATTACGGGCCGTTTAGATCTCAAAGCGCCGTGAAAATCTTGCTGTTTCAGTAACAGTGTTGATCTTACCCCTGAATGACAGTCTACCTGTCGTTTCCTAAGGGGGATCTCATGTTTAAAAATTCATGTCTCGCGTTGATCTTGGCGGCCATTGTCACCTCATTGATCGCGTGCAGCGAAATGAAAAAAGTTGATGAGATGAAAGACAATACGGCGGACATGCGCCAAACGACCAAAGATCTTTCCGCGAAAACCGGCGAAATGAAGAACGGCCTCGATAAGATGGGCAAGACGACCGGCGAAATGAATGATCAGATGAAAGATCTTCTGACGCTGACTCGCGAGCAGCTGATCGAACGCATCACTCAGGTGAGCAACAGCACCGGTTCACTCTTTGATGCCATGAGACAGGGCGATACGTCGGGTCTTCGCCGAGTGGGAATTAGCGAACTGCTAAAACAAACAACGCTTCAAGGTCGCCTTGCAGAAGCAGGATTATATCTTCAAGGTTTCGAATTTCAAGTTTTGGGAAACGTAGGACGCGACAGCGACCCTCGCTTTCGCGAAGTCTTGTACCACCAGGCGATGCTCGAATTTTTTCTTAAGCTCGAAGAGTTGGCTCCGAAATTTGGCGAAGTGAATGCGGCGGCGAAACCAAATCTCGATGACGATGTTGAAAATAGAACGTCGGCGTTTAACGCCATTGCATTCGCACTTCACAAAACGAATCGTCAGCAGCTTCCCGATCAGGCCTACGGCCGGCCGATGTCCATTTACGACCTCATCATTGTCGCTCTCGAGATGAAGCCTTACATCGATAGCGGACAAATCGTATTGCCCGCGGGGCCAAGCTACATCAAAGAAGTTTTGGGAAACTCTCGACGGGTCGAGCAGTTGCTTCAAACTCGATACAACATGTTTGTCTATGGGCTGCTAGGCGCAACTACCAATCTCAGCGAGAGCGGTACAATGGGTCAACTTTGGAAGCTTGTCTGGAAGCTCGATATCGATCTCTCCGAAAAATCGATTGGTACGGCTGTCCTGCAACGAATCAACGAAGAGATTGCGGCACCGGCGGCGCGAACGACGTCAGACATGTTGAACGCAGGCCTAACTCCCAAATTTGATGGCAAGACCTCGTTCGTTCTTTCTCGACTGAATCTTCAGTTCAACACGCCCGCGAAGAAAACTGAGTTCATTCGTTCAACGACCACCGAACAGATGTTGAACACGTTTTGGAGACAGTACACGCAGCCGACGCTTGAATTGCGAAAAGGCTCGCAGCGCTAACCGACTATCTTAGTAAGGAGTGCGATCGACCTTAGCCGTCCACTCGCTGAAAACAACGAGCGCTTCATCTCTGAGAAGCGATTCGATCGGCACAGATCGCTGCATCATCGGCATTGCCATCTCTCGGTACAGAAACTCATCGTCAAAGTTGATCGCCGCTGCGTCATCGCGAGTGTTGCCAAAAAAGATTCGGCCGATGCGCGCCCAATAAATCGCGGCAAGGCACATCGGACACGGTTCGCAGCTCGTGTAAATTTCGCAGTCCTTCAGTTCGAAGTTTCCAAGTTTCTTACATGCGTCGCGAATCGCTTCGACTTCGGCGTGAGCTGTTGGATCGTTCGTACTTGTGACTTTGTTCCAACCTTCGCCAACAATTTTACCGTTTTTGACCACGACGGCACCAAACGGGCCGCCGTGACCGGCAAGCATATTGATCCGCGAAAGCTCGATCGCACGTTGCATGAATTTCGCCCGATCACTCATTCGGCTGTCCTTTTTTAGCTTGTTGGTTTTTTAGTTTGTCGACTGTTTGAAACAATACCTTTTCAAGTAGTCGGACGTCATCTGGCGACGGGCAGTGTGATAGCAGCACGCGATTCAACGAGGTTTCGATAGTGATCTTGCGTTCGCCGAGGTCGAATCC
>JAYSST010000615.1:0-7188 GCA_043720435.1 Bdellovibrionales bacterium | reverse complement strand
AGACCGGTTTGAAACTGGTACGCGGACTTGAAACCGAATTTGAAAATGAAACCGAAAATAAGAGTTCCATGGGAGATCGAATATGAAAAACAGATCTGAAGTAGCTGTCGCAGTTCCGCTTAATATTGATCACACGATGCCCGATTCGTTCATTGTCACACCTGAGGCAAAGACTGAAACGGAAAAACGAATGCTTCTATTTCGGCTGTCCGATGCAGCGACGCGCATCCGCGACGAAGCTGATCTAATTCGCCGGACTGGTTTTACAGATCAATCAAGCCGACTTCTGCGAATTTTGGGTGAAGCAATCGAAGAGCAACACGCGGCACTCAGCCCCGATCGGCAACCTAAGTGAAGATTCTGGTTCTCCAGCTCGCTCGCTTGGGCGACATCTTTCAGACCTGGCCGACGTTTCACGCCCTGCATAGGCAGGGTGCGGAAGTTCACGTATTGGTTCGTCCACGTTTTCGCGCGGCCGCTGAGGGATGCGAGGGCATTCAGAAAATTCATGAGTTTGCGACCAACGTCATTCTCGCGCCGCTGTTGAGCGATGCGCGTTCGGGATTACAGCCATCCGTCGAAGCACTCGATGCATTGATGTATAAGCTCGACAATGAGAAGTATGACCGAATTATCAATCTTTCTTTCTCGCCGCTATCGTCGTGGATAACATTCGAACTCGAGATGCGGGCCTTTCAACGTGAGAAGCCCATGGCCACATCGGGCTATACGCGGCACATCGACGGCGCGCTCGCAATTCCAGACGATGCTTCCGCATTTTTCTTTGCGCAGGTCGGATACCGGGCTCAGACCGGATCAACCGAGCCGATCAATCGGCTTTCGATTCCGCGATTGTTTGCAACTATCGCAGGCGTCGACCCGATCGAATCGGATTGGCATGGACCGGTAAATTCGCAAGCCGTGCGAGCCGAACTTAATGTTCCCCAAGAATTCATAGCCGTTCACATTGGTGCGAGCGACGAAGCGAAGACGCTGGACGCGCATCATTGGGGCGAGGTCGTTCAGCGAATCGTTCGCCGGACCGGCAAGCCCGTCATCTTACTTGGCGCCGCTGGCGAAGTCGAAAAATCGAAACGGATATTGGCTGCCGTAGAACTCAACACGCGCGTTTTTTCGCTCGTCGGGAAAACCGATGTTGCAGAGCTTTCTGAAATTCTTAAAAAATCGTTGTTACTTGTCGCGGGCGACAGTGCGCTTGTGCAGATCGCCTCTCTCGTGGGAACAAAGGTTCTGAATTTGTCCTCACGCACGGTTTCGCACTGGGAAACCGGTCCTGCGTCTGCCGGCAGCCGAATCCTATTATACGGCGGCGCGCGCCCTGCGGCGGAAATCATCGTACGTGAAGTCGAGTCGATGTTGGGTGAATCAGTGCACCCATCGGTCGCGGATCGATTTGTGAGTGGTCCGATTGAAGAGGTCGCCCAGAACACAGGAGACGAGCATGCCGACTTCATGTGGCGGCTTATTTCGGCCATCTATATGGGAACGACGATTCCAAAGAATGTCGAAATGCGGTTGCAGAATATTCTCGAGCAGTGGTCTGAAGTGCAGAGTATTGAAAACCATCAGCTAAACTCCCTTCAACAGAAGACTGGCGATGCCAGACAGATAGCGATGATCCTCGATCGAGTCGTTGAGATTACAAGACTTTTAGTTGAAGCTGAACCACGACTGGGCCCGATCGAGCGATGGTGGAGCACCGAACGCATTCGTCTCGGGCCGCAACCGCATGCAAATTTGATAGGTAAATATCAGGAGCTCAATGGTCGCCTAGAAACGGTTTTATCGAGTTTAAGAGAAATCGAGGTACGCAATGACGGACAGCAACTGGACATCTGATCAAATCGCAACCGAGTTCACTGACTGCGAGACGGTTGGTGAAGTGCTCAATCGCTTAGAGACGATCGTCGCTTCGCGCGGTGAAGTTATTTGCGAAATCCGCCTCAACGGACAAGTGATCGATGAAAAAGATGAAGCGCGGCTGGCGCAAGATCCGGAAAAAATAAATCCGCGGTCCGCGATACAGTCACTTTCGATCCGAAGCGACCGACCAGAACATCTGATTGGTCAGGCACTTCGTTCAAGCCTTAGTTTCATTCCTCTTCTGACAAGAGCGAGCGTCGATACTGCGAGTCGCTTTCGCGACGGCGATGTTCATCTAGGAAGCGAACAGCTTGGCGAAGCGCTTGAGGGCTGCCAGTGGTTCGTCGAAACAATTCATCATGCTCGTGGGGCGGCCTCTGGTATTGGTGTGGGAGTCCATCAGGTCGAGCGATGGCAGCAGGCCGAACAAATGCTTTTCAACGTGATTTCAGAATTGACCGCGACCTTCGACCGGAAAGATTACCTGCTAGTAGCGGATCTACTCGAGTACGAGCTTACTACGGCGCTTGAGATGTGGGTTCCCGTTTTAGGGGCCGAGGCCGATCGTCGTCCAGTTTGACGCCGAGCCGGCTTCTCACGAAACTTAACTGGTGAGCCGAGACACCGGAGCCAACGCGCTTCCTACCATTTTATACGAAGGCGCAGATTCCGATGGAATCGTTCGCGAAGGAGCATTCCGAGCTCGCGTCAGCTTTTCGCAAATCGCGGTGACCGCGAATTCGCCCATTCCCGACGAACATCGTTTTATCGCCGCCTTCTTTTCTTCAAGCGTTGACCGTCTCGAAGAGCGTGTCGCCTACGCACGCAGCACCGATCCGCTGCTTCCGATTTGGATAATTGCTGAATCACCAGTTCAAAATATTTCAGCAGAAACACTAATGCGATTGGTGAACACGGGGCGCATTCGAAAGTGGATAAAGCGCGAAGCTGCAACAATCGAGCGTGCGATCAGGCAGAGTCTCGAAGAGCGCGAGGCAAGACAGACTTATCTGAAAAGTCGACGAGAGCTTGGCACACGAAATCGCCAGCTACACGATCTTCAGGAAAATCTAGAAAAAATCGTAACCGAACGAACGTCATATCTTTCGGATGCCGAACGCGAGCTGCACCGTCGTGCCCAGTCGACTCGTGATCTCGTGCGATTTATCAAAGAACTGAGCCAGACGGAATCCATTGAGGAAATTCTAGTTCTGCTAAATCGAGAGATTCGAAGTTTTCACGAAGTCAGGTCGCCAATTCTTGCTGCGGTTTCTCCTGAATTCGGGGCCCGTTTGCATTTTCAACAAGCACGAGCCACCGGTGGCGGCAAAGTTTCGGCCAGAGCCCTAGAAAAAGGTTGGGGGTCGAAGCCAGTTAAAAAACTTTGGTCACATCGACCTGCAATTCGTGTCGGAGACGTCGAGGACCAAATGTACCTCGCCGAAGAGTTGGGCCGTCCGATGGCAAAAACTATTTCGATTCCGTTAGGTCGAGACGTGAGGCAACCGGACGGGGCTACCGGCGGCTCACGTCAAACCGCGAGTCCACTTTTGATTTTTGAACATAGCTTCGATGAAGCGAAGGCCGAGAAGTTCAAACGGTTTCTCATCTCTCGACTTGAACCCCTTTCCACGGCACTCGATCGCATTATTATTAACCGCGAGATGCACGCGGCATCGCGACTTTGGGAAGCAACGTTCGACGGAATTGCCGACCCAATTGCAGTCATCAGCAACAACTATGAGATTCTGAGAATGAACGAAGCGTTCGCTCGGTTTCCGCTATCGGATCGTAAAAAATGTTACGAAGTGTTCGCTGATCGGTCGAGCCCGTGCGAGGGATGCCGATTGAAAGAAGTGGTTGATGATTCTCAACATCTCAACTGGCAAGTTCGACGGATGAACGGCGTTTACGATGTGAACGGATACCCGATTCGTTTTGCAAAAGAATTTAATAGCGAAGATGAAGCCACTCGTACCGTGATTCATCATTACGCTGATGTAACAAAGTCGCTTGAGTTAAAGGGGCATGCTTTTCAAGGTGAAAAAATGGCCGCGATCGGCCTAATGGCTGGCAACATTGCCCATGAACTGAATAATCCGCTCGCAGGACTTCGCTCTCTTGCACAAGTGTTGTCAGTTGAGCCCGGATATCCGAAGTCAGTTACCGACGATCTAAAACAAATTGAAACAGCGGCCGAACGATCGAGCGCGATTATTCGTGATCTACTCGAATTTTCAAAAGCGGACGATCGGGTGCGCGAAACGATTTCGCTGAACGATATCGCTGAACGGTCGCTGAATATGGTCAAGACAGCCTTGCACGAACACAGTGTGGACGTTCAATGGGCCGAGTCGAACAGCGTGATGGTTGAAGTCGATCCGCATCTTTTACAGCACGTGATTTTTAACGTCGTGAATAATGCGTGTCAGGCGATGCGCGAGCCCGGTGAGATCCTTTTACGCACGAGACGGGTCCCTGTTGCGAACGGTGCCGGCGGCGCAAGGGACATGATCGAAATTGAAGTCATCGATACAGGGCCGGGCATTCCAAAAGAAATTCTAGCTCGCGTTTTCGAGCCGTTCTTCACAACAAAAGCGGCGGGACAAGGCACGGGACTGGGCCTCAGTATGAGTCGATGGGTTGTCGAAAATTCGGGCGGCGTTATCGAAGTTCGAAATCGAAGTGACCGGTCAGGAACGATTTTTACCGTTCGCCTGCCATCGGTAGTTCTATGAATTCGCGGAAACCCGCATGAGAATTCTGGTCATCGATGATGAGCCGTTAGTTCGACGATCCTTGGCCAGGGCGCTGCGCGCCCGCGGCCATGAATCTGACGAAGCTGTCGACGGTCAAGAGGGTTTGAAACTCTGGAACGAAACGCAACCCGACGGAGTGTTTGTCGATGTGCTAATGCCGGGCTTAAGCGGCCCTGAAGTCGTGCGTATGGCGACCCAGCAAAAGATTTCACGCGGATCCGCTCCGGTGATTGCGCTAATCTCTGCTTTTTCTGGTGAAGACAGCGAGAAACTGGCGCACGATTGCGGAGCGGACTGTTTTATCGCAAAACCGTTTGAGGATATATTCACCGTTGTAGATCAATTGGTAGAGATGATTAAGAATCGTCGCTCGAGGCTCAGAAGGGAAGATCAATGAGTGAGAAAACCGCTGTCAAAAAGGTGAAACCTTATCCGATCGGTGGTCAGATGAAGGACGCTCGCGGAACCTATCAGGGAAACGTTATGCGACTCACGCTTTCGGGACTTATGATCGAAATTTCTGGAAGTTCGGTCCAGCCTGGTGAAAAAGTGGAAGTGGGTTTTGTGACACCCATTCTCAAAGGCGCCATCGCAGTAAAAGGCGTTGTGGTGAAAGTCTATAATCAGCTGACTGGAGTCTCTGGCGGAGCAGCGACAACAGCCCCACCGACAGGCGCGGGCGCAACTGCGCCTGCTGGCGCTATTCATCTTGTCGAGATCCACTTTACAAGCGTGCCTCCTGATTCAATGAATCAGATTGCCATCTTCCTCGAGCGCACGGGCCAAGCGAAGCGCGGCTAGTTATGAGAATCATCGCCGGTAAATTTCGCGGTCGCCGTCTCGTTTCGTTTAAAGCGGATCACATTCGACCAACCACTGATCGAGTGAAAGAAAGCGTCTTCAATAAACTTCAGGCCGAATGGGACGGAGCCAAAGTTTTGGACCTGTTTGCCGGCACCGGCAACCTCGGGTTCGAGGCCATCTCGCGCGGCGCAGAGTCTGTTCTGGCGGTCGAGCTGTCTTCAAAATCGATCGATATCATTCGGCGGAACATCGAAGAGCTCGAAATCGGAAAACAACATCGCGTCGTCAAAGACGACGTTCTTAAGTGGATCGCCAAATATCGAGGCGAACCGTTTAGCATCGTCATCGCCGACCCGCCGTTCACCGAGAGCCTCGCACACTCCACCTTGGAACTGCTTTCAAAGTCGGAAGCCGTTGGACTTGGTACAACCGTCGTTGTCGAGGCTTCTTCGCACGAAAGAGTCGACGAATCGTACGAAAACCTTGTCTGTTGGGATCGTCGCGATTACGGCGATAAGCAGATTAGCTTCTGGTCACGACCAGAAGCCGAAGCCAAATTGGCCAGCGAAGCAACAGTCGGTCCCGCCGACGAAGGAACTTAAGTGAAACCCGCACGCCGAATTGCCGTTTATCCTGGAAGCTTCGACCCGATAACTTTAGGTCATCGGGACATCTTGTCGCGCATGGCTCCATCATTCGACCGCGTCGTTTTGCTGATCTCCTGGAATCGGAATAAGAGTGGACTCTTCACTCCAGAAGAACGGGCCGACCTCGCCCGCGAAGCTTTGAAAGACATTCCAGGTGTCGAAGTCGATATTCATGTGGGTTTAACCATCGATTACTGCAAGAAAATCGGTGCGGGAGTCATTCTACGGGGTTTACGCGCCGTTACGGACTTCGAATACGAACTGGTCATGGCGAATATGAACAAAAAGCTCGCTCCAGAAATAGAGACGATGATTGTCTTTGCGAGCCCTGAGTTTTATTACGTATCAAGCAATACGGTAAAAGAAGTGGCGCACCACGGTGGCAAGGTTTCTGACCTGGTTCCCGTCGGCGTAGAAAAAGCGCTCATCGCCAAGTTTCAGAGCCGTACTGATTGAGGAGATTTCTCGAAATGGCAGACGTAACTCTCGCAAAGCGCGCTCAGCTCTTAAAGCCTTCACCGATTCTGGTTCTCGCGGCCCGCGCCGGCGAAATGAAAGCGGCCGGCAAAGACGTCATTTCACTTTCGATCGGCGAGCCTGACTGGGGAACTTTCGAGAACATCAAAGAAGCGGCGATTCAGTCGATCAAAAAAGGTCAGACGAAATATACTCCTGCCTCTGGAATTCCAGAACTTCGGAAAGCGATAGCAGCGCAAGCTTCGAAAGATATGGCGATGACGTTCGACTTCACTGAAGTCACCGTTTCATCGGGTGCAAAATTTGTTTTGTTCGCAGTACTTCAAGCACTCGTGAATCCAGGCGACGAAGTGATTTTAGTCGCGCCATTCTGGGCGAGCTATTCGACGATGGTCGAACTCGCGGATGGAGTTCCACGGATCGCCATTTGCGATGAAGAAACGAATTTCAAGCTGACTCCTGCGATTTTAGAAAAGGCGATTACGCCGAAAACAAAAGTGCTGTTGTTAAATTCGCCGTCGAACCCTACGGGTCTGATTTACACCGAAGCAGAATTGAAAGCGCTCGCCGAAGTTTTGCGTAAGTATCCGCAGATCGCAGTTATCAGCGACGACATT
>JAYSST010000614.1:0-1147 GCA_043720435.1 Bdellovibrionales bacterium | reverse complement strand
TGACCCGTTTTTTATCTGCCGCTTCGTCGGCCTTCATCCGGATTTTCCACTCTTTTTTTGAAAGAAAGAATGATTCTAATGAGCGTTTGCGTTCGGACCACTCGTCGTTTATCGACTTTGCTTCGAGCCGTGCACTTGGTCGCGCTTTGCCGCCGAAGCTAGAAAAAATAGCGACGATGCCTGTCGTGAGAGCGAGCACGGCGAGCAAAACAATTGCGGTTTGTCCCAAAAAGAGAAGCAGTTCGGGTGTAACATATTGTGCGAGACGATCGCCAAAGTCAGTGTAAACGCTGGGTGTATCCATAGGTGGTCGAGTCTGGCTTAAAACATGGGCCGCGGTCTAGCTGCCTTTGTCGAGTTTCAGTCGGGAGTTTAGTTAGAAGTGAAAAAAACCGAAAAAGATTCAATGAAAACACGCTTAATTGGCGCAATTCAAAGAACGTTTCGACTCGCCTCGGTGTCAGCACGCGTGCTGTTCGCTTTCGTTTTGATGGCTACCGTTTTCTATCGACCAGCGGCCGCCGCAGAGCAGGCAGACAGCGGATTTGAAACGATGCTTCGTGAAAAGAAGCGCGACTTCGAACGCTACATAGTCAACCGAGAAAAAAAGTCCGAGTCAGAGACTGCTGCCGCTGAGGCGCTTCGAACGGCAAGACGCGCACAGATCGAGAAACAAGCCGAGTTACAAAGGCAGTACCAGCGAACGATGAAGCGTTATTCGATGGAAGAAACCGAGAAGCTCGATCGCCAGGACGAAGAACGTCTCGCGAAGCTTTCAGATAAAAACGACGAAGAACGTGCGGCGTTCCGCAAACGACAGAACTATCGGCGGCAGCTTGAGCTGGATATCGCGCCGGTCGATTCATATCGCGAATTCGATATTAACATGGCAGTTGAACCAGAATCGAAAGCTTCTCATACTGAAAGTAAAAATTCGCAACCTGAGAATTAGAATCGCAACTCGTAAAGCATCTTAAGGGTAGGCAGTTTGACCTCGGAAAATTTTGAAGTATTTAGACTCGTATTCGTTTTGCTTGTTGTGTTTCAGTTGAAACACTTCATAGCGGATTTTCCGCTGCAAAATCGATATATGCTTCAGAAGCAGCGCTCTGATTGGAGCTTTATTCCGCCATTGGCGCTCCACTGC
>JAYSST010000613.1:0-1147 GCA_043720435.1 Bdellovibrionales bacterium | reverse complement strand
GCGGTTTTAATTTTAGTTGGAATTGTACGGCAAACGACGCCGATACCTTTTCGCTGCATGAACACGTTGACGCGAAATCGACCGTAGGGCTCGCAGGTATAAGCGAAATCGAGTTCCCAGTTGGTGATGAATTCTTTTTTCTGCTTGTCGTTGCAGATTTCAAATATCAGAAATTGCGCGGCTTCTTGTGTAAGCTCGGGCATCTCTAATTTCTCCATCTCGCCGCTGACGCGCAAGTAAGGAGGAGCTCCGGCCACAAGGTGCAAATCTGACGCACCTTTTTCTATCATCAGTTTGAAAAGCTCATCGATCTTTGCCATGATTCCTTTTTCGGCACTATATGGATCGGAATTGAACAATGGCCTCAGAAATCTTGATCAACGTCCGGCCCAGCGAGACTAGAGTCGCGTACATCGAGAACGGCGTTCTCAACGATCTCAAAATAGAACAAAAAACATCACCGACGTTGGTCGGTTCCGTACACCGTGGCAAAGTTTTACGGGTTTTGCCTGGGATGCAGGCCGCGTTCGTCGATATCGGCCTCGATCGCGCTGCCTTTTTGTACGTGGGTGACGTGCGACCCAATCTTGATGGCGACGGTAGCGAACTTTTGGGTTCGGATATTTTGGGTAGCGACCACGCGCGCGACGACGTTTCTGGGAATGAAAACGGTGTTCCGACTGCTGCTCTGGATTCTGCAGATCGTCCAAAAATCCAAGAACTGCTCACTGAAGGGCAATGGATTCTTGTACAGGTCGCGAAAGATCCGCTCGGAACGAAGGGCGCAAGGATCACGACGCACATTTCACTTCCGGGTCGTCATGTCGTTTATCTCCCTACATTAAATCACCGCGGAGTCTCACGACGAATCGAAGAAGGTGCTGAACGGGATCGACTGCGCGACATCGTTAACGCGATCGACCCTAAGGGTGGCGTGATCGTTCGAACCGCAGGTGAGGGAGCCACCGAAGCCAGCCTTCGAAACGATTTGGATTATCTAAATCGCCTTTGGCAAGACGTGCAAAAAGCTTACGAAAAACGCACGAAGCCGGGTTTGGTGCACGCCGAGCCCGACGTGGAACTTCGGGCTTTGCGCGATTCTCTAAGCGAAGAAGTCGATAAAGTGATCATCGACGACGAAGAGACG
>JAYSST010000612.1:0-21920 GCA_043720435.1 Bdellovibrionales bacterium | reverse complement strand
TTCCGTTCATCACGAGTGTGATTCCTGTTTCAGTTCGACAGCAGACTCAGGTGTCTAAATCCGAGTGCTATTCTTCAGATCTTCAGCAGATCAGCGTCGAAGTGAGAGTCCTTTACAGAATACCTGAAAGCATGATCGTTAAGATGTTCCAAGATTATTACGGTGATCCGTTTGACAGCTTGCTCGCACCGCGAGTGAGCGAAGCGCTGAAGGAAGCAACGGCGGTGCAGAGCGCCGAACAGATCGTTAAAAAACGCGAAGAGATTAAGTTGAAAACTCTGGAATCAAGTCGCGCAAAAGTTGGCGAGCTTCTTGTGATCGAAGACATCGTCATTCAAGACGTGAGTCTCTCGAAAGAACTCGAAACTGCGATCGAAGCGAAGATGGTTCAAGAGCAGGAAGCGGCAAAAGCGAAATTCACTCAAGCTAAGGCCGAAATCGAAGCACAAACGGCGATTATCCGCGCAAAAGGCGAAGCTGAAGCGATCCGCGTTCGTGGTCGCGCCGTTCAAGACAATCCCGGACTCGTCCAGCTTCAAATTGTTGAAAAATGGAATGGGATTTCGCCACTTGTCGTGGGCGGAGGCTCGGGTGCGAACATCTTGCTTCCAGTAGGAAACCTCGGCAATCACAAGTAGGCACCGGAAGCGGGTAATATATATCCGATTCCGGGTTTTTGAGAAGTGATGAGCCAGCACAGCATTAGTCAATGGCGCAGTCGTTGCTGCGTCCTTAAGAACTCTTCTGAATTGCCACTGTCGGCCGCAGGTAGAGTCGGACCGAGGCCAATGTGAACAAAAATGTCTATTTCGTACCATTGCTCCTCATCGTATTTGGAACCTTGCAAGCGCAAGCGCAAGTAACGCGCGGTCGCGAAAGTGACTGCAAGAACAAGATTATCCTGCTGCCGCAGCTCCACGAAAAGGGACTTGCTCAAGGGCCAGAATACAACACAGAACGAAAAATTGCAGAGTCACAGTTTCGAATCGCAAAGTATCTAGAGGCTCATCCGAAAATTCAGATCTTTTCGGAGCAGATGCTCGAAGATATCACTTTTGATCGATTGTCAGAGGAAACAAAACAAGTCTCGACACAAATGAAGCTTCTGTTTCCAAACGGAGTGCCAGAAAAATTTGCCGACCTTACAAATGAACAAAGACAGCGGCTCGTATCAATCGGTGCGGATGGGATATTGTTGCTAACGGGTCGCGTACCGATACTTCGCAAAGTCGTACCGAACGTGGCGACACATAACATCATCGTCAATCAAATTGATAAAGGCATGCAGGAGCAAGGTTCTAACTCGGTCGTTACGCGAGAAATGGTAACGAAAGATTCTGTTCCGTATCAACTCATAACGACGGTGCGCGAGCAGTACGCGCTAAAAGAAGTAAACAAATTCTTCGATGCCTTTCCGCAGGAGAAATCGGCGATTCTTATCTTCGGCCAAACGCATGACTTTCGTCGTCATGAAAAACTTTTTCCAGGTCGATGTATCGAGATACCCGATGAATTTGCCGCCAAACCGTCGGTCCAATAACTATGCATACGGTCACAGCTCGACAATCAGTGTAAAGCCCGGCTAGCTGTCGCTATCGGGGGATCCAGACATGAAATTCACCACTATGTTACTTTCGCTGGCGCATGTAGTTGTCACTGCTTGCGTATCTTTCTCGGCAAACGCTTCGAACATGCAGGTCGACTTGAAAACGCCGCGCGGGAGCACAATCAAGGTCGACGTCTACAATCCCGGTGCAAAGCGAGTGATGCTCCTGGCGCAAGGGCAGGGCTGCAACGCCCGACTCGAAATGTATGATGCGATCGCTCGAGAAGCGAAGGCTGACGACTTCACGTTGGTTCGTCTCTACTGGGCTTATTGTGTGACTGAACCCAAAGGCGAGGTTTCTGAAGATTTGTCATTGGAAAACGAAGACCTGTTGACCGCGCTCGAGTACGTGCGGACCGCATTGAAATTTGACGATACGAAAATTTTCATCGGCGGAAAGTCACTCGGAAGTTTGGTCAGTTTTGATATATTTAGTAAGCAGAAATCGCTGCAGGCTTTGGTGTTACTTACTCCGGTTTGCACGGATTCGACGGATCCGGCGGCGACGAAGAACGCGTTTGACGTAAACTACCCAGGACTCGCGGTGGAAACGCGTCCGGTGCTTGTGACTCAAGGGGATGTTGATCTTTTGTGCGAAGCAAAACATTTTCAAGAGTACCTTCAAGGGAAGCCAGCGAGTTTTTCACAGCTCGTGGTACCAGGTGATCACGGCTTCGGGCTTAAAAATCCCGATGGCTCGTACGATACCGCTTTAGCCGCGAAAAATCTCGACGCTATTTCCAGATGGATTTTTACAGAACTGCGGTGATCAAAACTACCGGTCGGCGTTGAGGTCGTAGTGCAGCTGATCGCGGTACGAATCGAGCTGCGAAAAGAGATCGCGCGAGTCGACAGTTTTTGTGAGGATCGTCGCCTTTAAGTGAGCATCAATGAAGCTGAAAAGTTTTTTACAGGTATTTTCGGCTTCGCACGAGTACGACTTCAACTTGTCGAAAGCTCGAACGCGCTCGTTTAAACTTTTATCATAAAACGCGGTGGCGATGTAGAGCGGCATGTTCAGCGAATTCACAGTTTGCCGCTTCACGCACTTGCGGACTCGTTTGTCTTCGATCGTTTTGAATGGAACCGTCATCTCATTTTGAAGCAAAGTCGCGAGTTCGTTGCAACCAATGATCGCCTTGTCAGGCTTTGAGGGCAACGCGGAGACATTGGTTGAGAGCAAACAAAACGTTACAAGTGCCAGTGTGATTTTCCACATATATAGACAGTGTTCAATATCCACGGCCGAGTTGGCAACCTGACCACTGGTCGCGGTTTTCTTTTGGACACCTGTAGAACATTGTGACGATAGGGAGACAATTGACGGCGCCAAAGAATTTACGAGGTCCAGGAGCGGCTCTGGGCTTGCTCATAAGTCTGTCGGGTGGACGGTTCTTTTTGAGGGGGTTTTTGTGAAGGTAGTAATTGCGGTTCTCGCGTTTTCGGGACTTTGTTTGGCAGGCTGTTCTCAGGAACAGGGTCCTGTTGGAACTAAGCCAAGCGCGAGTTCAGGTACACAAGGCGCAAGTTCCCCGCTCGGTGGGGCCGGCGGCACAACACCGGGTACGACTCCCGCTGTAGCCCTTCCATTCGTTCGAGGTGAAATTTACGGATCGTGTTTACGACAATTCGGTGCGAACTTTCAACCGACAACAGCAGATCCTGATACCACTTTTCCGATTCAAAATTGTGCAGCGACGGGTGACCCTACTTGCGCCCCTGGTTTTCAACTTGTTGTGGAGACTCCAGTACAAATGAATTGTTCGGGAACTCCGTCTTCGGCGTTCTCACCCTGCTATTTCGTGTCGCAAAAGTGCGTGAAGCTTGCCGGGGCCGATGCTTCCGAAATTTACGCTAAAGGAAAGACCTACGGGCTATGCCTTCGTTCTGCTGACGCAGCGATCGTCTATAAGACGGCTGACACGACCGCCGCTTTTCCGATTACGAATTGCACTACTACCGCAGCAACGACTTGTGCTTCTGGATTTAAAGTCGTGAAAGATGCGCCAGTACAGATGAACTGCTCGCCGACACCAAGCCCGACGTCGATGGTGCCTTGTTACTATCAGGCCGAGCGTTGCATTAGACTCTAAGGCCCGACAGGTCCCGTTAGTGACCGAATCGCAGCCAAAATGTCGTTTTGGTACTGGTAACTGAAGAACGTGAGGCCCGTAAGTCCGGTGCCGATGGTCGAATCGCGAATGAGGCCGTTGTTGCGGTCACGAACCGATTTTAAGAGTTCGAGCTCGACGTGATAGTCGGCAATCTCTACGTCAAGAGTTAAAGATGGGGTCGCGCGCCGCACTTGCTCGTTGAGGTGGGCGAGTCTGATGATTGTATGGTCATACAATTTCAAAAGTGCCAGATTGCGATCGCGAAAATCGGTTTCCACGTCGTTCGACCACTGGATTCTGATCAAGTTTGCGTCGACCGCTTGATACTGCGCGAGCCGCTCTCGAATCGAAACAAGCCTCCGTTCTTCAACTTCTAACTTTGTGAGCAGCGGATATGGTCCGCCGGCGATGCGATTGAGAAGATCGATGGTCGCAGCCACATGGCTTCGAAAGTAATTCTCGACCTTCCTTACTGTGGCCGCCTGCTGGAGAATTATATCCGTCCGACTTAGGTCGCTTTGATCAACAAATGGCTTACCGTTCGTTGCTGACACGGCATTTTTGCCGCGAAGTTCCGACACGGGCAATGCCGGAAGTTTGTCGACGTTGCCGCCTGGATCAATTCGGTTTTGAAGAAGTTCTTCGTAAGTCACTCGCATCGTATCCGTGCGGCTCATTGGATATGTCGAAGTCGAATAGTCCGTAGAAAAATCATGATAGGTTTCAGTTCGAGTAATGCGACCGTTACCGTCGGGCATATCTCTCGTCCACTTTCGCTCGCGACGTTCTTCATGGCGAACCGTAACAATCCAATCGGTACGTACTTCATAACCGGCATTCGAAGGAACCCGGTTGCGGAGAATCGATAAATAGTCGGCAACAAGTAAGGGTGTCTCGCGTCGGAACTGTTCATTTTTTATCTGCAAATGAGCGTCGTGCTTTTCTGTGATGGGTATCTTGAGAATGCTTTCGAGCGCCTGCATATTCTTTTCGCCAAGGGACTGTAGGGTTTCATCGCCCTCGGTAGTACGAAACATTTGCGCCCGTCGCGCGAGGTTCGGAATCCATACGTCTTCACCAAGTAGCGACCGGGTGGCCGAGACATCGCGACCATACAGTAGTTTTATATCTCGCCGAACGCTCGCGAGTTGCTCCGACGTACTTCGCTGCAAATCGCTAAGCTCTTTGGAGGTAGTCTCGGTTAACTTTCCTGAATTCCGATATTTCGAGATAGCTTCGCTTACCGGGGATTCGATGGCAGCCAAAATTTGTAGTCGGCGCCGAATTGATTTGCTTGCCTCGAGTATTGTCATAACCGGATTGTAGTAGGGCGAAATGAATCTCGTGGCGCGATCCGGCCACCTTGAATTTTGATATTTTGCGTTCCTAAAATGTTCGGCAAGTGCTCGGGCAACGATTTCAAGGTCTGTCTTACCAATACTCGCATCGAGCGCTCGGATTGTAGCGGCCAAGTTTTCTGTTTCAGCTGCGCGACCTTCATATTTCGCAATAGCGTCTGAAATGGTAGCTGCGCGATTTCGGGTAGAATTCCAAAATACGCCGCCGCCCAAATCCTCAACCATATGTCGAAGCTCACGAACGATGATTTCTTCCTGCGGCGAAGCCTTTACGGCTCCCGTTTCAATCTTCCAAAAAAGAATTTCGAGTTCTTCCTTCGACAATTGCGCAAAAATGTTATCAAGCGTTTCGCCACTTGCTCCACGAATTGCGGCTTTCGCTCGACTCCAATATCCACTGCGTTCTCGTACGTCAGAAGTTTGATTCTCTTCAATTCGCAGTTGAGTGAATAGAAGACCGCAGACATTGGTAGCGGCAGCGAAGGACATATGCGGCGCGAACTGAAGTGACACGACCGTAAAATAAGCTGCAAAAACCAAGGCGCCACTTTGCCTATGTTTAAACTTTTGATCCGCAATGGCTGAGTTAAAAATCTTTTCACGAATCATGCGCTGCCTCACGGCCGTACTAGCTTAAGTCGATGGCAAGGTCCAGCTTAGTGTATCTCTGCAGTTAGAGCCCACGGGGACGTTTCTCGACGAATCTCAAATGAAATTTTTTGCCAACATTTTGACTCGACACCCGTGCCTCAAGGACAGCGTGCAATTCTAGCGTAAGACTTCCGCCGGACAACTTTCCGATCATAAAAAGTAACTCAGTAATGAAGTAATGAAATGCATTTTTGATTTCTTCAGGAGTTTTTAGCGAGGAATCGTCCCGCATTTTAGTGAAGTCAAATCCATGATCACGCAGCTGAATTTTCGCCAACACCGGATAGCGCTCCGAACTATTGTAAAGGACCCGGTCCGCAACCGCCGTGACCGTTGTTTCTCCGACACTCGTACGAACGGTATCCATAAGAGAATTTAGCAGAGATTCAAATTCTTCGATGAGAACGTACGAGTTAAGTTCATCATCAGGCAAGAGCGCATTCTCGATCCAAAGCGCGACAGCACGGCTATGCGCTTTGTACCGAAGATCTTGCATTAGAGTACGCTCCCGAATCCTGTAATCGCGTTCATTTCATTTTTATGAACAAAGTGACCGATGGCATTGTAGAGAGACGTTCTTTCGATAGGTTTTGTTAGATGGTCGTCAAATCCAGAAGCGAATGCGAGATGTCGGTCTTCTTTGAAGGCGTGTGCGGTGATTGCAATAATCGGCTTGCGATAACCGGCCCGTCGAAGCTTGCGTGTTGCCTGGTGGCCATCGAGTCTCGGCATTTGGATGTCCATCAGTACGAGGTCGAAGTCTCCGTGAAGCGCCGTCTCGACGCCCTCCCAGCCGTTTTCGGCAAATTCGAGGAGAGCACCGCTTGGGCGAAGGAATGCACGAATAAGGTCGCGATTGTCGGCAGAGTCGTCTACCGCGAGAATTCTTACGCCCTCTAAGCTTGAGTTTTGAGCTTTAAGTAAATTTGTCGTGCGATCGAAGAGTCCGTCGGGCATAGGCATCGACTGATTAAGGCGAGTTCCGCCGTCGACTTTTATTAAGAACTCGCTTCCAATATTAGGCTTGCTCGAAAGGAGGACGACATCGCCGCCAAGGGCACGGGCGAGCTTTCGAGACAACGCGAGCCCAAGCCCCGTTCCCCCAAACTTGCGGGTCGGCGAGCTATCGGATTGCGAAAACGGCACGAAAAGATTTTCTTGTCGATCCGCGGAGATTCCGACACCCGTATCTTTGACAGTGAACTGCAATTCAGATCCGCCGATGCGATTAGGGAAAGCTTTAACATGTATTGAGACCCAGCCCTGATCCGTGAACTTCACTGCGTTGCCGATGACGTTAACTAGAATTTGTCGCAAGCGAATCGGATCCGTCCAAATGTAATTTGGAACTGACGGATCAACGGTGACCTTCAAATAAACGCCTTTTTCAGCGGCTGTGAGGTTAACAATCGAGAGAACGCAATCCAGCACCTCGGAGGGTTCGAAGCTGATGCGTTCAATTTCAAGTTTGCCGGTTTCAACTTTCGAGAGATCGAGAACCTCGTTCACAAGCGTTGACAGGTGGTCGCTGTTTTTTCGAATTGTTGCGACAGCATTTTCAATTTCGTCATACGCCAATTCGGAATTGAGTAGGAGTTCCGAGTATCCCGAAATTGCAGCTAGCGGAGTTCTAATCTCATGGCTCATATTCGCAAGAAACTGTGACTTCGCCATACTTGCCTCTTCGGCCTTATTCCGTGCATCGGCGAGATAGTTTTCGGCGGCAGTGAAAGCTGTAACATCTGTCATGAGCGCTACAACGTGCGTCACCTCGCCGCGCCCGTCGAAGATTGGGGTGTAAACGCATTTTAGGTGCTGCTGTTCGGATCGATCTTTTTTCAGAGACAAATGCGAGGATAGTTGCACCGCTTTGCCAGAGAATGCTTCTCTTAATCGAGGCCCGATGTGTTCGAACGCTACCTCACCCACGACCTCGACAACTTTTTTACCAGCGACTTCGGATTTGTTTTGGCCGAGAAACTCGGCGGCGGACGCATTGATAATTTCATAGGTCATCGAACGATTCACGAGCGTCACGAACGTCGGCAAAGCATCGATGATGATCGCGAGCTGCTGGCTGAACCGTAGAGCATCCTGCCGCAGGTGATCTATGCGCTGAGTACGTTCCTCTACCTTTTTCTCCAGTTCAGCGGCGAGCTGTTGTAGCTCTCGGCCCCTTTTTTCTGCGAGCAGGTCGGTTCTGGCAACATCGATGATTGCGTGACGGCGTCTGTAGGTCCAAATTCCCACTGCGGCCACACAGAGGCCGACAAAGAGACCTATGGCAGGAAGAAGCCAAGGACCAGTCGGAAACCAATGCGAGTAGGACTCAAAGAAATAGCCGACGGCTCGTACGGCTGAAAACGCGCTGAAGCAAAGCAGTATGAAGTTAAAACGAAATGATGTTTGTCGTGCGATCCAATAAACGAGAATAGATAATGCGAGGTAGGCAATTCCGCTTAATACGTTTTCGGCGGCACTGAACCAAAACAACATCTCAATGCCCTTCCAGAGTTTAAAGGATGTCCCAAAACGTTAAGCAATTAACGGTCCGTTAAGTGAATACCGACCACTCGCATGAGAGCTCGTAGAGTACAAAACTTGTTCGTTAAACGTTCCATTAGGCCCCGCTGTCGAGGCAGTGCGAGAGCCCATCAGGCATTTAAGTTAAAATTGCGATCGGAAGATGATCATCATTTGTTCAGTGACCTTGTCAAAGAACGGACGATTTTTCCAAGCTTCTAACGAAACCTCGACAGACTTTTCGCGATCTCTTGAGAAAGCTTCGAGCTCCCGGAGGGCGAAATCGCCATCAAGGATGTTCAAATTTGCTTCGTCGTTGAGCCGAAAGGAGCGTTCGTCGAAATTGGTCGAACCAATGCTAACAAAGAGTTTGTCGACGACGAACACTTTGCAGTGGAAAAGGGCCGGCTGGTATTCGAAGATTCGTACGCCAGCTTCCAGGAGCGGACCCCATTGTTGTCGTGAAGCGTGGCGAACGATGAGCGAATCTGTCAGTACACCCGGAACAATCAACTCGACATCAACGCCACGGCGTCTTGCATTAACCAGCGCGTCGATCGTCGTTTCATCAGGAACGAAGTAAGCGCTCTCAATGTGAATCGATTTTTTAGCCGCAGCGATGGCGAGTAGATACATGATTCGTACGCTCGAACCGCCTTCGCGACTCGAACTTTTAAACATTTGGGCCGAAGAATTTCCGACCTTCTTGGTTTCCGGAAAGTAGTCGGGCGAGTGCAGCACTTCCGGTCGGGACTTCATCCAGTTGTCCATGAACGCGGACTGCATCTGACCGACGACGGGGCCCTCAGCGCGGTAATGACTATCTCGCCAGTGATTGGGATGAAGTCCGTCACCGCTCCATTCGTCTGCGATTCCGACCCCACCGGTGAAGCCGATGCGTCCATCGACGACGAGAATTTTACGGTGAGTGCGAAAATTCATTCGCGAAAGATTGTACCATTTGAGGCGGTGATAATATTCAAGTTGAATTCCGGCTGCTTCCATTCGTTCTACCAAACTCTGGTCCATTTTTTGGCTGCCGACCCAGTCAATGAGGACATGAACTTTTACGCCGTTTCGAGCACGTTCGCTTAGCGCATCGGCAAACTGACTTCCGACACCTCCTGACCAATAAATGTAGGACTCGAACGTGATAGTTTTTTTCGCGACCTTGATCGCATCCAGCATCGCCGGAAATATCTCGTCCCCGTTGTAGAGCGCGTGAACGCGGTTGCCGCCAACGAACTCGGGACCCATGAGGTTACCGAGCATATTTGAGAAATGCTTGTCCGAAACAGGTGCCACTGCCTCTACTTTGTATGCGAGTTCCGTCTGCGGATTCTTGAAATTTAGTATGAAGATGCCAATCAGCAACGTCGCAAGAACTGTGATGCTCGCTATTTTAAATTTTCGGCTGAAAGAAAAGCGTGTTCGTTTGATCACGCTTGAGATGATGGCTGAGATTCGCATGGAACCAAAATGATAAATTACTTTTTAGTCAGCCTTGAACAAATCGTGTGCTTCGCGGCGAACATCGGCGATTTTCTTGACCGTCAATTGTGCGCCGGCGACGTCGTCCGCCTCGAGCTGCGGCACGAGGACTTTTACGAGGGCAAGCATGTCGGCACTCAGTTGCTTAAATATCACGACTTCTTCGGGGGTAATGGGGCGTTCGCCGCCTTTTCCGTCGGCCGCTTTGTCGGGAGTCTCCAACTGCAGTGCTGTAAAGCCATTCAGCAAAGTTTTTCCGGCTAATTTCGTTTGTGCAGTGATTTTGCCAAGCTTCATGTCGGTACCGATGACTTTAAAAGCCGGTCCGATATCGTTTTCCATAAGGTCTTGAATGGTGGTGTTGGCAACTGCTGACACAGCCAGAAGCATTGGCAAAAACAACGTTGCGATTTTCAATGCGAAATTCATGCGTATTCTCCCCCCGAGAAAGATTTCGAATCATCTACGTCACAGAAGACGCCGGGTAAAGCCGAAAGCTATTCAAATCTGTCGGCACGGAAGGGATGTGTGTCAGTGATAGAAGTCTTTTTCATTATCATGTCACTTGCCAGGCGTGCGCTGCCAGGAGCGCTTTGGAATCCGAGCAACTGGTGGCCGGTGCAATAAAATAGATTAGTGAGCCGAGTTGACGGACCTATGATCGGGACACCGTCGGGCGTACACGGCCGAAGTCCGCGCCAAACATTACGCACGTTAGAAAGATCGTTGCCAGCGTGATCGGCATCAAATCGCAGATAGTCTTGGGCCCCTTTGTGGATCGCGCGCAATCGGTTTGTTGAAATCGAGAAGTCTTGGTCAACCAGTTCGAGGGTGCCTGCCAGTCTAACGGCGTTTCCGCCTTGGCCAAGCAGGGGAGTCACTGCAATTTTTCGTTCGACGATCATAATTGGATATTTCGGCTTACGCTCTTTCATGTCGACATTCATCGAATAACCTTTGCCGCCCATGATCGGAATCGATCGACCGAGTTTCGCGGCCATTGCATTCGACCAAGCACCTGTCGCGAGAACAACCAGATCGGCTTCGAACGGACCAGCGGTCGTTTCAACTCGATGGATGCGGTCATTTTTCAACTCAAAGTCGAAAGCTTCGGTCATCGGCAGGCTGTGCCCACCAAGCGCAATGAATTCATCCATGATCGCAAGGGTCGTCGCGTAGGGTTCGGCTTGTGCTTCGTTGGGAAAATAGACTCCGCCGAGGACTAACGGCTTCAACGACGGTTCGAAGGCGAGGACTTCGTCTTGGTTTAGACTTCGGCCAGCGATTCCGCGCTCGCCCATGAGCTGCATCTCGAGTTCGGCGTGATCAAGACCAGACCGCGTACCGCTGACCATTAACAGGCCGCGATTTTCGAAACCGATCGAAGACTTCGAGCGTTTGGCGAGCTCGGTGTAGAAATCAAGACTGTACGAAGAAATCGCGGTGAGGACCGTGATCGCTTCGTTCATTTGTTTTCGATTCATCGCTTTCAGAAACTGCAGCATCCATCGAAATAAAGTTGGATTCAGCCGCGGTTGTATATAGAGGGGACTGTTCGAATCGAGCAGCCAGCCTATGGATTTCCAAAACATCCCGGGTTGTGGAAGCGGCATCGCGAAACAGGGCGTGAGCCAACCTGCATTCGCAAAAGAGCAGCCCTGACCGGGTTGACCTTTTTCAATGAGCGTCACCGAACGACCCGCTGCTTGAAGTTCGCGAGCGACTGAAGCGCCGATGACTCCACCACCAATGACTAAAACATCGACCTTTTGCACCGCCATTGCGCGATACTCGCGCGGCACCGGTGACGGCGCAAGTGCAGGCCGCGACGTTGCTGTTTTATCGTGCACGCAACGGTGAGCGAGCACCTTGAGTGACGAATCTTCCAGGGGCGTTGGCACTCGCTGTGCAGCATCATGAAGATATTGTTTCCGTACTCGTTAACAAATCGTGGAATAGTTTTGTTTTGAACACCGGCATCTTAGACTCAACCTTTTGGGGGCTCTCATGACTCGACAAATTCTCGGCAAAGCATTTTGCATCGTAGCAGCGACTGGACTTTTCGCGGTTTCGGCAAACGCCGACACAAACTACGAAGCTGCTTCGACGAACCAAACGACTTCGGGCACATTCCCAACTCCTCGCGAAGTATTGCAAGAGGGCCTGAACCCGCACATCGGCATCACGGCCGGCGTTTTAAATCCCGAGGGCAGCTACAAGACGGGCGCCGAGTACGGGATCAACGTAGGCATTCAGCCGTACATTCCTTTCGGACTTGGAATGTCGCTGACGTTTTCGCAAAACAACTCGAAAGAAGCGAACACACGCTCACTCGATCGAACTGCTGTCTTAGTTCGCGGTTCGTATAATTTCGGTGGCGAGCTTCCGTTGATCAAAAACAGCTATGTCGCGCTTGCGACTGGTCCAGTGATCAATCAAGACGCGACCTATTTCGGGATGGCTCCGATCGTCGGTTTCGATATTCCGGTACGGGAGTGGTCTGGAAAGTACCTGTCGTATCTTTCAGTCGGCGCTGAGGCGAAATACATGATCATTAGCAACAACGAATCCGACGGCCTGACCGTGAACGGTGCTGTGAAGTATTGGTTCTAGTTTTTTAAAGAGAGTCGACGTGGTTGATGATCGCGTCGGCTTTTGAAAGGTCGTTCTTCGCTTGTCGAACAAGCTCGATGGCCCGAGCCTGGCTCAATTTTCCGGCAGCCATCTTTTCGCAAATCAGTGGCTCGAGCGGATCCGTAATTTTGTAGATGGATTCGTGTTGCGGCCAAAGATTCGATTCATCGTTACTGCCGCCCGCGCAGAGCGGAATATAATGATCGATTTTGAAATCCGCACGACGCATCGATTGAATTGAATAACCCAACTCTCGGTCGTACGCGCCAATGATTTCGCGCTTCAACGCTGGCTCGACGTTGCGATCGCAGTAACGAACATGTTCTGGATATCGATATGTTCCACCCTTCGTGCAAACCGACCCAGGTGTCAGTTCAGACCGCGGCCCGCGCGGGAAGGGTTCTGAGTTTGCTTCGACTGTCCCTGAAATCAGAAGCGAGGAAGAAAGGGCTATAGTCGCGAGGCCCGAGAACAATGCGCGCATCATGTACCACTCCAAGCAGTCAGACATTTACGGTGTCTGGTAGAAACGCCGGACCATATTTCCAGCTTATATCTTGAATTCTCGTATTCACGGACATCCAATGTCCGTGTACTTCGAGGCTAACTTTGTGTAAGCGACGCTCGCAAAAGATTTAGCACGATTGCTATGCGCATTATGAAAGCTAGAGGGAGTATCGATGGCGAAAGCTAAGGAAACGGTTAAGAGTCGCTCGCAAACTGGCCCAAAAAGCAGCTCGAAAGGTGGCAGTAAACGCATCACCTACCCCCTCGTTCTTCTGGTCTTGGTCGTGCTCGGTGAAATCGCGTTCGGTATCAGCCCCAAGGCCGATCGAATCACCTGGGCGTTAGAAAACATTCCGGTGTGGATCATGGTACCGCTGCTGGTGCGCCTTCAACCGAAGTTGCAACTCACAAACCTGACTCTGACAGTCTTAGCCTTCCACGCTTTGGTGCTTATGTTAGGCGGACACTACACTTATGCAAAAGTCCCCGTCGGTTTTTGGGTCAAAGATCTTTTAGAGCTTGGTCGAAATCATTACGATCGTCTTGGTCACATCATGCAGGGGCTCGGACCCGCCGTTGGACTTCGCGAACTTTTACTGAAACGCACGATCTTAAAGCGCGGTTGGTTTACGAACATTATCATCGTTTCGATGTGTCTCGCGTTTAGTGCATTTTACGAGATGATCGAGTGGTGGTCCGCTTTGATTATGGGTGAAGGAGCCGACGATTTTCTCGGCACGCAAGGCGACGTTTGGGACACCCAGTGGGATATGTTCTTGGCGCTGGTCGGAGCCGCCGTCGCCGTCCTGCTCATCGCGCGATGGCAAGATCGGCAAATGAAAAAGTCCTAATTCCAAGGTACCTGCTACCTTTTTGCATTTTTCAGCCGAAAAATGCAAAAAGGTAGCAGGTACCTAGAAAGTGGCTTGGGCGCCGAGGTTGAAGCTGCGGCCGGGCAAAGGGGCTATTTCTTTTAAGACTGAAACGTGATTTCTCGCTTCGACGTCGAAAAGATTTAGAGCGCGGGCGAGAACCGAAACATTTATTCCTTCGAAACGAACCGGTACTTCGACACCTAAATTGAAGAGGGTGTACGCGCCCGTTTCGCGCTCGCCTGGCGCGAGGTCGGTTTGTTTTTCAGCTCGTTGAATCTCGGCATCGATTTGATATCGATCGGATTTGTAAATGACCGCAAACTTTTCGCGCAGGGCCGGCTGGCGCGGCAGACTTGTTCCGGTTTTCAAGTTTAGTCCACGGACAAAATCAGCTTTTAATTCGATTTCTAAAACGCCGCCTGGAATCACGTCCGAGAATGCGCGTCGGTATTCGAGTTCTCCACCAAACAGGCGCGCGGGCACGGCCTGATAATTTGAAATCGGCAGGCCAGAACCGGCGTCATTCGTTCCGCTTGGGACCAGAGCAATAAAGTTTTGATAGTCCTGAGCAAATAGGGTTGCACCGCCGCTCGATGCTTCCGCCTTCGCACGCAATGAAAGTTCGACCGATTTGCTGCCTTCGAGATTTAGCTGCTGGTCGCCGATTTCAAAAATGCCAGTCGCGACGTGCGGACCGTTTGAAAAGAGCTCTTGATAGTTAGGAGCTCGCTCGGTGTATGAAGTGTTCAAGACGCCCGTTAAAACTTCGTTCATCAGATAACGAAACCCAATCGACGCACTTTTCGCAGTGAAACTTTTTGTTTGGTTCGTTCCGAAGGTCGCAACCTTCGCCGGGTCCACGTCTGATGCAACGGAGTGGATGTCGACGCGGCCAGCGAGCGAGGGCTTCAGCTGTCCCAAGTTCAGTTCTTCGAAAAAGAAGGCGGCCAAAGAGTTGTTGTTTGTTTTTGGAAGGAACGCTTCGTCTCCCAGAGCTTCGAATGCGAAAAAGTTTTGTTGAGCGCCGAAAACGCCTTCGAGGCGGCTCGACTTGTGATGTTTGAGATCGAGCCGATTCTCAAAACCTTGGTTTTTGAAGGTGGTTCCGACCGCTCCATTTTCAATTTCTTGATGCTGGTAGTTTGAGATTGTCGACTTCAGTTTTGCCGATTCAAACCAGCCGACGCTTTTCAGGCCGCCTGAAAAATCGAATCGCTGTTGTCGCATGTCGATGTTAACGGCTTTTTCCGCAACGACTCCATACTGCGAAGAATAGCTCGAAGCCGATATGCCCGCAAAACTCTCGGGTCCGACATAACTCGTTCCAACGGCGCCGTTGAGTGATCGATTGAAACTATTGGTGATCGTACCTTGCGGAGCTCGATAATCGTCGGCGCCACGCGCGGTGGCGTCGACGTGGTAAAGCCATTTAGATGAAGGCGCGAACGGCCCTTCAATGAGTAGTCCCATTGATCTGCCGGCGTCGTTCGAACTATACCGGCTTTCGAATGTCCCTTGAAATGCCTCAATCGGAGATTCAGGAATTCGTCGAATCAAAACGTTGACGACGCCGCCGATCGTGCTGTTACCAAACAGCAGCGCCGCGGGACCTTGAACGACTTCAATGCGTTCCACGACGAGCGGATCCGAAGCAACCGCGTGATCTTGGCTGGCGGCAGAGGCATCAAGCACTCCGGTTCCATTTTGCAGAATCCGGATGCGGTCGCCGTCAAGACCACGGACGACAGGCCGGCTTGCATTCGGACCGAACTGACTCGAATTTACTCCGGATTGGCTAGACAAAGTTTCGCCCAAGGTAGATCGCTTCTGGCGACTGAGGCGCGAACCAGATAGTTCGGAAGTCGTCGATGCACGGTCGAGAAGTGGCTTTTCATTTTCGCCGACGACCGAAATTTCAGGAACCTCGAGTTCGCTCGTTTCTTCGGCGAATAGCGCCAACGGGAATGTCGCAAAGGTGAGGGCAAGGCTGAGGGAACGGCTGATGCAAAACGACGCTGCTAATCTCATTTGACGGTTCAACAGCTATTGCGACCCATTTGCAATAGGTTTTTAGCTTAAAATTGCGGGCGCTCAATACGAATTAGGGGCGGTCAATACGAAACGAAATTGGTATTTTTAAACGTCGCGAGCCAGCGCCGTGAATGCCGGCATCGCTCAGTAAGATGGCAGGAGGAGCCGGAAATCTTCCGATTCGCCCGACGGTTTCAAGTGCAGCTTCATTCAACAGCTTAAACGGTGACGGGGTCGAAATTTGAGTTTCGTGAACGTTACCATCGCGGTCGACCGACACCGCGACAACAACGCGGCCTTCTTGTTCACGCGCAATCGACTCTCGGGGATACTTCTTAGCTCGATTTAACAACCTAGCGAGTTCGGTGACGTAGTTAGACTCGGCTGAAGAACGAGCTGTACTTTCGGAACCAACGTCAGCTTCCGATCCCCCCGATACTATCGCGGTCGCTGTTGAGGGTTCGACGAGGTTTTGCGCCTGAGGTTGCGCTACGACCGAAGGCTTCGAATCAATACGTATCCGCGAGGGGCTGAGGTCCGCCCCCAGCTCGAGCCAATTCTGTCCCGTGTTCTCTTGTGCCACGCGAACTCCGCGGGCAATGCCGACCGCAAAAACGGCAAGAACGAGCGCGTGCAACAGCACACTCATTGCGAGGCTGCGAGTAACGGCGCGCAGATAAAGAGCGTTTTTTTTTCTCGGCAGAAGATTCGGCATCGGTCTCCTTTTACCCAATTCATAATGAAAACGAAAGGACCCTTTTTGCGACCCGAGGTAGCGGCCTAGAAGGTGCAATCTTAACCTTAGGCCTGATTACCGAGGAGTAAGATCTCACGTGTCAAAGAGTCAGACGGTAAAGTTTTTAATTGTCGGCGTGTTCGGATCTGCAATGTCCGCTTCGCTTGCACGGGCGGATTTCTGTCCAGAGTTATTCGCGCCGTTTTCTCGTATTGAGTGGACCGAGCAGCCGCAGACTTCCGTGTCTCAAAAGCTGATCATTCCGGCGGTCGCGCGATTCGTTCAGCTCATGGAACAAAAGCGCCTACCAGAGAACCGAGCGACGACGGCCCGGTTCAGAATCGTAAGCCCGTTTTTACAGGCGATGACTTGGAACGAAAACCAAGCCGCACCATTGAGCGAGGGTAACACACAGATTTTTCGTTTAAGGGACAAGAGTCCGAAGCGTCCCGAATATCAGATCCTGACCACGGTCACTCGCATCGTTTCGAAGTCAGAACGGTTCGAGCAAATGTTGGTTCAAGAGAAGGCGGCCAGGGACTTGCGGCGAGGCAGCGGAGCGCCGAAGAATCACGTCTTTGAAGCATTCAGACGGACTCAAGACGAACGGAAAAAAATAGGTGACATGACTCGATATGAAATGGAATTTGCCACCATATTGCCATTGGAATTTTCGATCGTGTATGCGCAGACATTTAAACTTATCAGATACGCCGGTGATGCTGGCGCTGCGCTTTCAAGTAGTGTTCCTTGGACCAGTTACGTTCGACCAGTCGATTACCCAAGCCTGAAACACCTTGCAATGATTGCGCGGGCGATGAATTCGGGTCTCGCGTCGCGCCGACACGCTGACAATCTTATTCTCGAGACCTTGCGGACCGAATTCGCGCCGGCGTTAGATGTCACGCTCGATGTCGGCGTTCAAACTCGCTAGAGAATTTCTTCAGTCAGCGGCCACAGAAGTTCTTGGTTCACGTAGTTGGCGTCAAAGCCGGTAGGATCAAAAAAACCACCGATCCACTCCATCACATTCGCATGATCTTCGCATTCGGGATCCGCGAGGCATTCGAGTAGATCGCTATAGCCCTCGGGACCGCCGCACTCTTCAGGCGGGCACGCATTCTCGCCCGCGACACACACAGGATATTCCATCAACTCGTTTCGTGGGACGACTTCTTCGATCGTCACTTTGTGACGCCATTCATCTTCAGGATCATACAGATATTCAAACGACTCTTCCGCTTTAACGGTATCGAGTACACGAGTGTTTCCGTTCACTCCGTGATCGGGTTCGTGCCCGTGTTTTTCTTCGAGAATGAATTCATACTCGTGTTCCATGCCCCAGCCCATAGCGGCTTGAAGCACAGGGTGGAGATCGCTCCAGAAAAATGTCTCAGGAACTAAAACGCGGCGCCAGACCGTTGGTTCAACGCCTTCTAGTTCGATCAAAATTTGAAGCACGGTATTGAACGGGAGCTGACTGCGCCGTTGACGAGAGCCGCTCGCTGATCCGGCAGGGTAGGCGTTTTTGCGAGCGGGTTTGGTACTAGGTTTGATCGGCGATGCCACGAGTGCTCCTGAGCTTTGGAGGTACCCGGTTCTTTTTGCAGAAGCGTCACGTCATCCTGCCGCAACGCTTCTGCAAAAAGAACCGGGTACCTTGGGGCTGAACCCTAAATCAGGAGCTGTCTCGCTGCAAGCTTACATGCCTTCAGCGATGCCTTTAGCGACCAAGTGTTTATAGAGTTTATCCGAAATGTCGGCGTTTCGCCGGCGCAGCTTTTGGTGCGGCATGTGAAGTGCTTGTTAAGCACGTGATGCTTAGTAGAAAGGCGAAGATGACCATCGCGGTACGAAAAAAGAAAGCAGTCATGATGAACTCCTGAGAAATAAGTGTTGGGGGTGAGAATAATTTTGGTTTGAAGAATGCCGAAGAAGCACGGAATTTCGAGCCACCAAGGAGCATTATGCGCCCGGACAATCAGTCACCACTTTCGCTCGTTTTTCTCCACGGATTTCCATTCAATTCGAATTCGTGGGATCAGCAAGCTGCCTACGTCGAACAGAACTTCGCCGGCCGGATAAAAACATTCGCGCCGAACCTGCGCGGGCATCGGCCGCGTTTGCTAACAGAAAACACTCCGTGGATGCTGCAACATTTTGTTGCGGATCTCGCGCGCTACCTCGACCAAAGTCATATTGAAAAAGTGGTCATCTGTGGGCTCTCGATGGGCGGATACATTGCACTTCGTTTTGTAGCTGAGCACGCAGAAAGAGTCGCGGGCCTGATCTTGGCGGACACACGTGCAGATGCGGATACCAACGATGCAAAGAAGAAACGATATGAAACTATCGAGCGTTTGCACCGTGAAGGCGTGACGGGATTTGCGAAAGATTTTTCGACGCAGGTGTTGAGTGATTTCACTCTTGCTGAGAATCCAGCGCTTCGTGCACAGCTGGAAGCCGTGATCACGCAACATGATCCAAAGGATTTATCTTTGGTCCTGGGAGCGCTCGCATCGCGTCCAGATTCGTTGTCAGATTTAAGAGCGATCGATTGTCCGACACTTGTCATTGTCGGGCGTGATGACAAGGTGACGCCGCCCGATTTAAGTAAACTGATCGTCGATGAAATTCCAGGCGCGGAATTTCAAATGATTGAGCGGGCGGGACACGTGTCGAATGTTGAACAACCTGAAGCCTTCAACAAGGTGCTCGGCGACTTTCTACGCAACAAGTTGCTCTGACGTGTCTTCGAACAGAACCGGATCGAAGTAGTCGAAAAAGAAAGAAGACATACCCCAGACCAAGACCAATGCAATTGAAGTACTCAAGAGATCTGCTTTTCTGTGATCTTTTTTCATAAAGTCTCCCTTCCTAAAGACGCGGGTCGCGACCACTTCGGTTAATGCATGAATTGCGCGCGGGCCCCGGAAATTCCGTCCCTAAAAGAAGCCGAGCCGGCCACCCGATTGGAAATCAGGCGGTCGGCTCGGCAAGATGTGGATGGGGGGGGGAGGGGGTTCAAATACTTTTTCGTCAGCTGAACACTTGGCGGTTTTCCTTTAACCTGGTTTTGGTGCGTTCACCGCTGCCGACGTAGATTCACTTTGCAATTCTCGGGGCATAGTTCGGAAAAGGCTCAACGCATCATAAGTTACTGGATGGGGCGATATCGAACGGACTTTGGCGGACTCATGGGGCGTTGGTATTGATTGATCTTTCAGGTTTCGAGCCGGAAGATCAGGGAACGGAGTCTAAAGCCTATGTTGCCGCCCACTTTGCGAACGCTTGTCGTCGATGATAATCAGACCGATCGCCTGATTGTGCGAAGAATGTTGGAGCGAATGGGACTCATAGATGTTCAGATAGCCGAAGACGGCACCATTGCGGAATCCAAACTTACGACAGCCGAGCAAATCAAGCGTCCTTTTCAATTGGTCATGCTTGATTGGAATATGCCAGGCGCAAACGGGCTCAAAATTCTACAGTTCATTCGGAAGTCGAAACTAACGAAATCGGCCAAAGTCGTAGTGATGACGTCTTCTTCCGAGATCGAGGTCGTCCAAGCGGCGGTAGCTAGCGGTGCGAACGAATTCATCGTTAAGCCCGTGGCGGCGAACACACTCAGCGAAAAGTTATTGAAAATCCATGGTCTCGGGAAGATTACTCTGTAGGCGATGAATTCAACCAGCACGCCTTACTTGAGCGAGGCAAATCACTTCGTATTTGGTTTTTCGAACGAACCGTTTTCGTTTCGAAAGACCGATACTGATCTTTGGTTCTCCAGATATGGCCGTTGCCGGAGAATGCCACAATCGTTTCGAGAAGAATGTCTTGCGACTGCGCGACTCATTCGCGAATCCACACGCCTACCCATCGACGTGCTTTTTTCTGGCGGTGTCGACAGCGAGATCACGCTGCGATCTTTCATCGAAGCAGGAATTCCGGTTCGGGTTTTGTCGCTGCGTTTTGCTGGTGGCCTAAATTCGCACGATACAGAATGGGTTGAGCGATCTTGTTCTCGTCTTGGTGTCGAGCCTAAATTCGTGGACCTTGATCTTTTAAAATTCTGGGAGACGACGGCGCAAGGTTATGCGGACCGGACTCAGTGTGTAAGTCCGCAATTGCTTTCGACCATGTGGCTCGCGGATCAAACCGATGGATACTGTGTTTTGGGAAGCGGCGAGAATTTTATTGTTAAGCGAGTGCCGACCTCATACGTGTCCGGCGAATCAAAATATCTTCGCTCGACTTGGGATTTATTTGAAAAAGAAAAAATCGCCGCTTGGTACCGTCACTTTATCGTCGAAGGCCGTGATGCAGCGCCAGGTTTTTATCAATATACCCCGGAATTAATGTTGAGTTGGTTTTTAGACCCTATGGGCTGCGACCTTTGGAATGATCGCATTCCTGGAAAACTAAATTCCGTTTCTAGCAAAGTGACAATGTACCAGCGCCATTTCGATCTAGAGAATCGGCCGAAATTCACGGGTTTTGAAAATGTTCAGGTTGAAGATGCCATTTTTCGACGTGAACTTCGCAAGAAATTTAATGCGTGTGATCACATTACCAAGACGCCAGTGCCGTCGCTGATAAGATCGATGCTGCCTGCCGATTTTATTTCGCGCGAGTCCGAGTACACTTCGGAATTCTCCAATCCCGAGTGGGGCGAAGCCGTTGCGCTACACGGACCACTTCCACCAGCCGTCATGATCGACGGCCGAATCTACTACGACTAAAAACGAGGGTACCTGCTACCTTTTTGCATTTTAATGCAAAAAGGTAGCAGGTACCCTCGGTTTAGGTTCTGGTGCGGGTTTCGGATGCGCTGACGGTGATCCGGTCTGCGGCCTTCTTCGCTAGGGCGCGGGCGCTGGTGGTACTTTTGGCGCGGGCGAGCGCCACGGCCATACGGCGGTAGGGTCGCGCTTCGGCTTTTCCGAAAAGCCTCACTTCAACGTCTTTTAAGAGCAGCGCTTCTTCGACGCCTTTGAAATCAGCGTTGGCGATGTCTTTAGTTGCGAGCACGACGGCTGATGCCGAGGCTCCACGATATTCGATTTTTGGAATCGGTAGACCAAGTATCGCGCGCGCGTGCAAATCGAATTCCGACAGGTCTTGAGAAATGAGCGTCACCATCCCGGTGTCATGAGGTCTTGGTGAAAGTTCGGAAAAATAAACTTCACGGTCCTTGCCAATGAAAAATTCGACGCCGAAGAGTCCTGCGCCGCCGAGGCGATCCGTTACTTTCTTAGCGATTGCTTCTGCTTTTTTTAGCTGCGACTTGGACATGCGAGCGGGCATCCAGGATTCCTGGTAGTCGCCGCGTTCTTGACGATGGCCAATCGGATGAATGAAAAGTGTTTTTCCATTTCGTTGTTTAACCGTGAG
>JAYSST010000611.1:0-1151 GCA_043720435.1 Bdellovibrionales bacterium | reverse complement strand
AGCCGCAGGTCAGCCCCGCCTGCGCGAAGGTTGTTCAAAATTTGAAGGCTTGCCGACCGTCCGTTTGCACATTCGGCTTCACCGAAGAAGATGTTCCGAAATCTCTTACGCTCAAAATTTTAAAAGCTGAAAAGAACGTGTGCAACGTCAGCGTCTCGACAAGCATTCCATCGCTTAACAAAAATTCGGAATGGACGGTCACACTCGACAAAGTAAAAAAAAATAACGGAGCTACGTATCTCGGCCTCATGCGGGCGGGACGACCGTTCAGTTATACATTTGATGAAAACTCAGCGAGCTGCTGCAAGCAAGATCCCGGATTTTGCCGACTGACCAGTGGCTCTGAAACGTTCCTCGACGTGCTCAACCTGACCAGTGCCTTAGATCATTGCTCTGCGTCCGGCGAGACCACGCCGAGTTCTGCGGATGTGCCAACCGCGGTTCCGGCTGTTACTCCGGCTGCAGATTCACTCGCGCCGGCGCCGTTCGTTCCTCCGCCGGCTCCCGCGGCAGCTCAGGTCGTAGCTCCGAAGGACACGACCGCTCCAACAACTCCATTAATGCCGAGCCCAGTGCCAAGCGCGCCGCCGACCACGTTGCCGCTTCCGCCGCCGCCCCGGCCACCGCCGCCAAGGAAATGATTATTCTTCGTAGCTATTCTTCATAGCTTTGCTCGTAGCTCGCGGGGATCCGCTCCGTTTCGGGCAGAACATTGGATCGACTCACTTCGCGATCTCGCAATAGCTCGAAATAGTATATGCCTTCGATGTGAAACCAAAGGTCCGCTGCGGCCTGAACCGAAGCGTCGCTCTTTCCTTGTTCTGCCAATTTCGCCGAAAAAGCGGAATAACTTTTGCGATATGCTTTCCAGGCTTCATGCGCGGCCGCGAATCCTTTTTTGAAGTCGGCGTTGAGATCTTCTTTGTCCGCTTCCTCTATCGCCTTCATCATTTCACTCATGCGAGTTTCAAGTCGGACGAGTTCTTTCTTCATAAAGTTTGCAGAGGCTGGCTGGCGCCGCAACTCGAACGTCGCTTCATCAACATTTGGCCGGAGCAGCATCAAACGACGGCTGGTCACCACGTCCTTGATTTGATTTTGTAGATCCTGTGTCAGCGTAGCTCCGACCAAATCAAGAAGTTCGGTGTCCA
>JAYSST010000610.1:0-1153 GCA_043720435.1 Bdellovibrionales bacterium | reverse complement strand
TCTTTCGATCCTTGCGATACGTCCCAGGCCTTTTGTGTTTTTGTGGCGCTGAGTCCCCATTTTTCGCGAATGAAAGGGTCGTTCAAGATGACGTTTTCTTCTTTCGTTTTCTTGCCTTTGTCGATGTCAGTTGCGCCCTTCAAAATCAATTCGCGAGGTGCCGTCACAATGCCAGCGCCCGGCGCTCCGGTGCTGAGGACGGATGCAGGTTCTTTTTGTCCGGTTCCACCGATGGCGCCCCAGAGTGCGAGCGTTGTAACGACGGAAAATGCGGCGAGCCCGAACCGAGCAAAGACCTGAATAAGGCGCGACTTTGGAGGAGTTTGAAGGGGATCATTCATGGTCTTCTATTCGGTCGAAAAAGCCCGCCATTAGAGACCAGACTTACCGCTGACGCTTTCTCATTTTGAGACAGCACTTAGGCGCAAAACCTCTTCGGGAAACTCGACTGGAGTCGAGGAGAGCCGGCGTTGATACGTCACAAAGTTCCGTATGACTAACTTTACGTAAAGTCGCGTTTCGTCGTAGGGAATCTCTTCTATGAATTCGAGCGGATCTGGACGCATGCGAGAGCGGACCCAATTCTCGATCGCCTTATCGCTCGCGTTGTAGGCGGCGACCGCGAGGACGAATCGGCCGTCGTGCCGGTTGAAAAGTGTTTTTAAAAATCCTGTTCCGAGCGCGATATTTTTGTCGGGATCGTAAAGATCTTCAGGTCCGTGAAACTCGACACCAAGGCCTTTAGCGGCCTTCACCGCCATCTGTGGAATGAGCTGCATAAGTCCAAACGCATCAGCCGGACTTCGCGCGAATGTGTTGAACATAGACTCTTGGCGCATGATTGAATAAACGAGCGCGGGAGGAATCGAGTGCTTAGTTGCCTCTTCGACAATACGCGCACGATATGGTAGTGGAAACAGCAATTCAGGTCGTTTGAGCAACAGTCGCCGTCGATCGTCAGCAACCAGTTCGTCGATGCGAACGCCGACTGTGATATGTTGCTCGAGCCGAGACAACATAATCAAGCTCGCTTCTTTTTTATCGAGCGACCAGTTTGAATCCCAGATTTCTTTTTGCGGAAAGCTTTCGACAAATCGGCGACCGACTTCAAGTTCCCCGAGGACGATAAACCAGTCGACAGGAACCCGAATGT
>JAYSST010000609.1:0-1154 GCA_043720435.1 Bdellovibrionales bacterium | reverse complement strand
ACGAGTACGTTCAGGCTCGGGGAGTTTGGTAATGGCAGTTCAATCCTCAGGAACAATCGGAGCAGCTCCGGTCAATTCGGTCGGCCTGCCTCCACGTCCGATCATCGTTGAGAAAGTAATACGCGCCGAAGTGCGAGAGACTTGGTATCTGCCAGGTATCATCGTCGGACTGCTGCTGACCTTTCGCGAACTTGTTTTGAATCTCGTCGACTACGTTCCTTCGATTTTGGGCCCCGGCAAACGCACGAAAATGCCGACGGTGAACTATCCCGAAGAAAAGTACGAGTACTCGCCGCGCTTCAAGGGCAACCACGTATTGACTGTCAAAAAAGACGGATCACTTCGCTGCACGGCCTGCATGCTTTGCGCGACGAATTGCCCGGCCGACTGCATCAAGATTACGGCAAGTGAACACGAGGATCCAACAGTCGAGAAATTTCCGATCGCCTACGAAATCGATATTCTCCGTTGTGTCTTCTGCGGTTTTTGCGAAGAGGCCTGCCCCGTCGATGCAATTCGAATGGGTCCTGAGTGGCAGACCCCAGGGGTGAACGGTTCAGATTTCAATTACGACATCAAACATCTCGCGTATCGCCCGCAGCTAAAAGGCGGAATCGTTTCGGTACTCGACGAAAAAGAACGTCATGAGGCGGGAATCTGATCGTCGCGCGAGATCCATCGCTCAAATGGGCAGAGACCTGCGATCGATTTCGATCGCAGATTGTCGGTCTACCACTGAACGCAGGATGTTTTGTTTTTCCTTCTATTGAAGCGGCGTTGACGGAAACTGCGGTTCTTTTGGCTGATCGCGAACGCGAAGTCGGCGGAGAACGAAATCTCATTATCTACGGCTTGCTCCAAGATCCCGCCATCGATCGCATGGCGAAAACGATTAGCAGTACCGGACTTGAAGCGAAGCCCAAAACTGAATCCGAGTGGGCGCAGATCGATACGTGGCTTCCAGAAATAAAATCAAAAGCGATTTTGATTGCGCACGCCGAAGACGATCGCTTTACCGGTCGGGTGTACGAGACCATAGCGCGCAGAGCCGCGCTTTTTAAAGATGGCTTACGCATTCCGATTGTTTCACTTTGCTTTTCATTGGGCCTCGAACCAAATGCGTGGCGCCTCTCGCCTCCAAGACCTTTCGAAAT
>JAYSST010000608.1:0-1156 GCA_043720435.1 Bdellovibrionales bacterium | reverse complement strand
TCGAGCCCATCGAAAAAGTCAGTTCGGAGAAAGTGCCAGAAACGAGCATGCTTTCTGCTCTAGAACTTGAACTTTGCCACATTCGAAAACATTCTTCGGTCCCGCTCGAAGGTGACTTACGAATTCAAATGAACTCGAACGGACGTGGCGGAAGGAATTTGTGGTTAAAGTCATCTCTGTGTCCGGATGAGCTTTACTCAGTCGTGACGCTTGATCATGCCGGACGAATCGAAAAAGAAATCAGCTGCCTGAATACAAGCCTGACGGAAGTGACTTTAAACAGTCGTTTACAATTCGATGTGAACACCGTTGTGCCCGACGCAAGATTTCGCGCCGTTGCGTTGTCGGGACCTGGCCGACTGCTGGTGAATTGTCTCGACGATCGGCTTACGCTCACTCGCGATGGTCGTTTCAATCAAGAGTCCGGAAACCTCGTCAATCCTGAAGGTTGCACGGCTTGGACGAGAAAAAACGGCGGACGCGCGCTTAGATTCGCGCACGACGAAAAGCTCGACAAAACCGGATGCAGCCTTACGACGGGCGAATGTCTCGAAATATTGGAATACGACGAGAGCGACACAGACGCCTTCAACTTTCGAACGAGAAACTCTCTGACAATATTGAATGATCGTGGCCTTCGCTACGCGCGCGCTACGGAACTTTTTGAAAATGCACTCGAAGATTTGGATTCGTTGGATCGCAGCCTGACCGGCGTTGCTAGCTGGGATACTTTGCCGATCACGAAGTTTCCAGACCGGTGCCCGTGAAGAGAAGGTACCAGGTTAGCCTTTTTCGTCAGAGTACTGCCGAAAAAAGAACCAGGTACCTTCACTTCACTGTTGCAGGGTCGATTCCCCAGGATTTTAAAATTTCGATTTCGTCCGCGGCTGACTTGGCTTTTTTGAACTTCGCTCCAGGCTTACCCTTAACTCGACGCTCGCACTCGGCCCAGGTGCTGTGGCGCATCGCCATCGAGCCCATGACGCTCAAGTAAGAAAACGCGGCCTGTTTTTCAACTTTCGGCTTTGGCTCTGGTAAGGATTCTTCATCCGGCAAGTCGAAGACCGGAATTTTATATTGCAGAATCGAACCCGAATAAAGTCTCGGCTTTCGATCCTTCGAAAAATCGACAGCGATTTCGTCGACACGTTCGTTG
>JAYSST010000607.1:0-2847 GCA_043720435.1 Bdellovibrionales bacterium | reverse complement strand
TCGTGACAGAGTTGCTTCAATCGCGAGGTGGTCGCTGAGTGTGGACCAAGGTTCGCCTTCGTAACATCGGGCACTCATCGGTTCGAGCCCGCGTAAGTACATCCGGTCTAAAGTTAGAAACGGAAACGGAGCTGGAAACGTTTTCGCATGTTTCCCGGTCGTCGTTTTGAAAACTTCTTTCAAGTTCAGCTTCTCTTCGAAATGCGTCGTCGCAAGTCCGCGCCAATCGTTGAAGTCCCCGGCGAGAATCAATCGTTCGGACAAGGGAACACTTTCTTTGATCCGCGATACAATTCGGTCATTTTGTTTCTTGCGCCCGCTATCGGTTAGATCGAGATGCACGCACAGCAGATGCAGCGGACTTCCGTCCCATTCGGTGACGGCGTGAAGAATACCGCGCCGTTCGAAACGATTATTAGAGATGTCGATATTCTCGAAACTCGTGATCGGGTGCTTCGACAAAATCGCGTTGCCGTGATGTCCCTCAGTATAAACGGCATTTTTTCCGTAAGCGTAATGAGGCCACAGGGTATCAGCCAAATATTCGAGCTGAGGTCCCGGCCAACCTTTGACACTCTTCTGATGGCCAGAATGATCGCCTAGAACTTCCTGTAGAAATACAATGTCCGGGTGGACCGTTCGAATGATGTCGCGCATTTCCTGCAATACAAACCGCTGCGAAAGCGCAAAACCCTTGTGAATGTTGTAGCTCAAAACTTTTAGGGGTTTTTTCATCTAAACCCAGTACCGAAATAAATAGTTCAAAACTGTTCCTACCCGCGAGCCAACAATAGTTCCGCGTTTGAACACTTCCACAGATTGTGAAAGATCAAATGTGTAACGGTCACTCATCTTTTGTACTGAATCTAGATTGTCTAATCGCACGTCTACTTCAAGATCGTGCAAAATGCTTCGACGGTTTAGATTGCTCGAGCCAATGATGGCTTCTTGGTCAACGACGAGGCTTTTTGCGTGCAGAATGCGCGGTTGATACTCAAAAACCCGCACGCCACCTTTTAGCAATGGACGATGATAAGCGCGAGCGATCAGCGACATAAACCAAACGTCCGACTGCGCAGGTACGAGGACCCTAACGTCAACGCCGCGACTTGCCGCCCGACGCAGCCCGCGAACTATATACGACGACGGTGCCAAGTAAGCATTTGATATCCAGATTCGCTGTTCTGCCTTTTCTAAGCACTGCATAAAATGGATACGAGATTGTTTCCGAAGCTTCCGAGTATAATTGAGATTCACGGGCTTTGATGTCGGTATCACGCGCCTGCGAAATGAAAATCGAATCTTCAATTTTCTTGGGCTTGCGACGAGTTGTGATCGCTGCCACGCATGTTCAAACGCATTTTGAAGTTCGACGGTTCCTGGGCCCTCCAGCCGTACACAAGTGTCTCGCCACGCTGTCGGTCCCCAGAAGCGCTTTACATGACAATCACTCACATTGACTGAACCGACAAAACCGACTTGGCCGTCGATCACTGAAACCTTTCGATGATTTCTGCGGTTCAGACGTCGAAGAACAAGCGAACGCTTCGGTTTTCGCTCTGGGCGAATAAAGTTTAAATCGATCATCAGTCTGCGCCAAAGTTGGGTCGTCAGCAGCGGATGGTAAACCCTTACTTCAATATCGGTTTTCTGAAGTTCAACGCCCCTAGTTTGCCACCAGCCGCTTGAGCCAATGCCGTCGACGAGAAGCCGCACGCGAACGCCGCGGCCTGCAGCCTTACGCAATTCTTGAACGACTTCGTTCCCAATCTGGTCGTTGTCGAAAATGTAAGTTTCGATGTCGATCGTACGCGTTGCACGAGCCCACTCGGCAAAGAGCGACTCAAAATAGGCGTCACCATCAAAAAGTACGTCTTCAGTCTTCCACAGCATAGTCTTCTGTTAGCCGCCCGATTTTTCTTTGAGCCGCGCAAGACGTGCCGATTCTTCAATTGGAAGATTGAGTCCGCTCGATCCCGTATATCCCATTAAAACGCTCTCGTTCAATTTTTTGAAGCACATTTTGGCTATATCCGAGGCTGGTTTCGTATCGATACAAAGCTCATAGTATCGTTCGTGAAGTGTCCAGAAATTCAATTCACGCGACTCTTCTGCAGCACGGCCGGCGAGGAAAAGTCCTTGGGCCCGTGGTGTTTCGTTTGCGCCCGGTTTCAAAGGATGTTGTGAAAGCCACTGGTGCAAATCGGCGGAGGCTCTTAAGTAGGTTATGTCCTGGCTTCCTGCTTCCGATTGGGCGCGTTTGTCGGCGTCTGCGATCAACGCTGCTGCGCGGTCGAGACGTGCGTTTTCGCCCTTGTACTGATTCTTTTTCTCGAACATCCATCGGTCGATTTGTTTGTTCCATGCGCCGGCACTCTTTTTCAACGAGTCCGGTGCCGATTTATTTTTAAGGATCGCGCGTGCAATGGTTCGCGCCTCTTTCGGATTCTCATTGAGTCGAACGGCAATTGCTAAACCTGATCGAGCTGCCCGCTCCCATCCGAAAATATCTTTTTTTGCGTACGCGGAATCTTGTACCCCTGTGCGGTAGGCGGCGAGGGCCGCATCGAACTGCCTCGTCGCCGCATAATAGTCACCCTGACCGAGCGCTGTCATTTTTGACGGATCGAATCCTAAGTTTAATTTCGGGAAGCTCGGGCCGTTGGCCGTTTGCGTGTGGCACTGAATGCAATAGCCGATCGAATCGCGAATCGTCAGTCGTGCGTAGTCACGGTTTCCGCTTCGAAGTGCGATGGATGCGCGACCGAGATCCTCATCAAGCATTTTAGCAATCGAATCGTAGGCTGGATCGGCGGAAGGCTTTTCGAGTTTGCGTACTTGATGGCT
>JAYSST010000606.1:0-2850 GCA_043720435.1 Bdellovibrionales bacterium | reverse complement strand
CAACGACAACGTACGCAGTGATCAGGAGAGGAGTGAGCCAGCGCTTCGTGCGACCTAAGGAAGAAATATCTCGTGTTGTAGTCTCGATCATACTTCTTTTTGCTGCCCGTACTTGGTTCCTGAACACCCGCCATCCGAAATTCGGACGACCGATAGTAAACGTCAGAGCAACCGGTGTGCCAACCGCGCGTCTTCTCAAATCTGCGTTGTTTCGATGGCTTTCGTCGGTCAGAATAAACCTAGACGAGCGTCGCAGTGTTTCTTGGAGAATCGTCACCTACAATAGATCAATTCAGCTGGTTCCAAAACTCAATGTGGAACCGGGCAGAAGACTCGAATTGGAACCAGGGGCTATCGATAGTGGCGGGCGAGAAGACGGCAAAAACATGGATCGTGCGAGACCCTGAAGGGAAAATCTTCGGGCCTTTCAACACGGATCAGGTCCTCGTTCAGATCGATCGCGGTTATTTCATGGGTGGCGAAGATGTCGCGCTCTATCCCGGCGGTCGATGGATTCCGATTTCGAACACTCCAGAATTTTATGACCGGTTGTTAGATGCTCTCGCTCAAGAGGGTGCGGATCGAAAACCTGACACTCGCGAAACAAAAGTCCCGACCAAGGCTGCAGGTAAGTCTTCGGCCGACGATCAGTCTGAAATTGCGACCTTCGCGAAAGCGAGCGTCCGCGCCGATCAAAATCTAGTTACAACTCGTCCTGCGGCACCGATCGAAATTCAAGCACCGAAGTTACCGGTGAAGCGCGACCACCATGCCGACGTGATCGAGTTGACGGACCTCAAAAAATTAGAGCGGCTCGAAGAAGACGCTGAAGAGGAAAAAAGATCACCGTTACCGGTCATTATTATTTTGGTGGCGATTGGACTTGCAGGCGTCGTCTATTTCCAAGAGCAAATTTTCGGACCGGCCTCGACGACGGCGGGTCGGATTCGGCTAATTGCTCCGCGAAAGAATCAAGCTGAACTTCCGATGGAAAAAGTAAAAGAAAAATATCGACGTTCGATCACTGCGTTTCAATCGGACGTGTTTAGCGGTTATCAACGTGCGCAGAACGAGTTGGTTGAGGTCGTTGAGGGCCTGCCGAAAGATCCCGAGAAGGCGGCCCAAACCGTCGAAGTATTCTCCACACTTTGCTTAACCTATCGCGAACTTTGGCCATATTCGTATCAAGACGCGCAAGACATGAAAGTTTTGCGCGAAGTTCTGCAAGATGCGAAGCGACTCGATCCCGCGGGTTTACATGGAGCAACTTGCGAAGCGGTTCAACTTCTACTCGCGAGTCGGTATCGCGAAGCAGATCAACTTGCCGCGAGTCGTCTGGTTGAAGAAGGAAATGCGCCCGTTCTTTTCGAAATGCGAGCGGATGCTTATCTGTCGGTTCGTGATAATTCGAATGCCGCCATTTATTTCGAACGCGCGCGTTTGCTCTGGCCCGCATGGCAGAAGATTGCAATTGGCGAAGCACGTGCACGGACGCGAACAAAAAATTTCGGCCCGGCGATGAGTCTTTATCGAGGAGTGATCGCAACCGTTCCTACTCATCCTGTGGCGAAGATCGAGTTAGCACTTATCGAATCGCGTGAGTTCGATCATCAAGATTTAGCGCAACAGCTGTTATCGTCCGCGCTCGAGGGTGAAGAGAAAATTCCTCGAGTCGTTGAATCAGACGGATGGTTGGGCCTCGGCGAAATCGCCTTAAAACGAAATCAAAAAGCGCAGGCTATCAAGTACGCAAAGAAAGCTTTCGGTTTAAACTCTGGAAGTGAGCCGGCGCGGGCGTTTCTGGCAAAAGTGGGCGGAGAGGCGCAAGTCAAAGGCACGAAGGTGGCGTCACGAGAGTTGGTATTCATTGGCGACCAGCACGCGAAGTCGGGAGATTGTTTTCAGGCACAGGCGGAATACAAAGCGGCGTTTGAGGCCGAACCAAAAAATGGCGTAGCGGCAATGAAAGCCGGCAAGTGCCTTTGGGCGCTGAATCAAACGGGCGAAGCCATAGAGTGGATGAAAAAAGCGATCGCCGCAGAGCCAACACTTTCTGGGGCCTACGTCGAACTCGCAGACTATTATGCGCTTCGATACGATTATCAGTCGGCATTCAAAGTTCTTCAGCGCATTCAACAGCTGCAACCGGCGAATTATGAAGTGATGCGCGGGTTTGCTCTTGTCGAGCTTCGACGAAACAACTTTCTCGGCGCCGTTCAGTATGGAACTCGAGCTTTGAAGCTTTACGGTACCGATCTTGAAACGTTTTTAACGATGGCTCGCGCGCATTACGGCTTACGGCAGTACGCTGAAGCATCTTCGTACGCCAACAAAACGCTCGAGCTCGATGCCGGCAATATCGAGGCGAACGCATTGATGGGAAAGATCGATGCTGGAATGCGCGGGGTAGATTCGGGCGCTGCCTATATGCAAAACCTGATTAATCGAATCGTGATTTCCAAAGGTACTTCGATTCCACCTGCGGCAATCGCATATCGGATCGCCCTCGCCGAAATATACATACAGGACGAAAAATTAAAGCAGGCCGAGGAAGTTGCTAAGCAGGCGGTCGCGCTTGATCCGAACGATAAGAAAGCGCTTATCATTCTAGGAAAAATCTATCAGATGCAGGGGATTTCTCGTGATGCGCTCGAGAATTACTTGAAGGCGGCGGTTCTTGATCCGTCAGATGCCGATCCGATTTTCTATTCTGGGCAGGTGTATCTTGAAATCGGAAAATTCAACGAAGCACTTGTTCAGTTTCAAAGAGTTCTTCGAGTGAATGCTCGTTACCCTCGTGCCCATGCCTCGATGGGCCGCACCTTTTTGCGACAAAACAAATTTCAAGAT
>JAYSST010000605.1:0-2850 GCA_043720435.1 Bdellovibrionales bacterium | reverse complement strand
CGTCACGCGCAATGATTCTCGAACGACATGAGCTTCAAATCGGGCCAAGAGTTCTGTTAACCCGATTGACAAGTCGAGTTCCTGTTGTGCGTAAGGGTTGTTTGAACCGCTTAAGACGTGCGGCAGGCACGCGTAGACGTCTTCCCCGCGGATGAGCGGTAAGGGCCCATAGAGTGCAATCTGCTCGCAAACTCGCTTGAGTTCGCGGACATTACCGCTCCAATCATGAGTTTTCAATGCTTCGATGGCGTCCTCCGTCAGCTGCTTATTTCGCCGCGGCTTTTCAAGTTCAAAAAAGTATTTCGCCAAAGCGTCGATGTCCTCTTTGCGATTGCGTAGAGGGGGCAGTGACAATCTTTTTCCGCTTACCCGCCACATCAGATCTTCGCGAAACTCTCCGGCTTTTACCATTTCATGCAACGATCGATTGGTTGCCACAATTACTCGCGCTTGAACTCGGATCGATTCGCGAGCACCGACGCGACGAATTTCGCCGCTTTCTAAAAATCGCAGCAGCTTCGCTTGGTTCGCTAAAGGCAGCGCTTCGATCTCGTCAAAAAACAGGTCACCGCCGTGCGCGGCTTCGGCCAGACCCATTTTGTTTTGGTCGGCACCAGTGAAGGCACCTTTCACGTGACCAAAAATTTCACTTTCAAAAACTGCCTCGGGTATTGCGGCTAAATTCACTTGCACAAAAGGTCGCGAGGTTGCGCCTTTATCAGAACGCTCCTGTGCGTGAATGAGCCAAGCGGCAACTTCTTTTCCGGTTCCAGATTCGCCCTCAATTAAAATCGGACCGTGCTCGCCGCGTAGACCCGCGATGCTTCGACTGACAGCTAGCGATGCTTCTGAAGTTCCGATCCAACGCGGTTCACGTTTCTGAGCGACGCCTTCAATCTGACTCGTTGCGAGTTCTCGAAGCATTAACAAGGCTTCAATTTTCTCGAGCGTTAGCATCAACTCTTCTGTGCCGATCGGCTTCGCCAGGAAGCGGGTAGCTCCGGATTTGAGTCCTTGCTCCATTAAATCTCGATTGAAGTCTCCAGACATTGCGACGATTTCGAGATGCGGATCTCGTTCATGAAGCTGCTTCAAAACTTCCAAGCCTTCAGCTTTTTGAAGATTGCCGGTCAAATGCATATCGACGAGAGCAGCGTCGTAACTGGCGATAGCACTCGCGGTCGCCAGGGATATCTCGCTTGGAGTTGAAGCTGATGTCATTGACCAATTCGAAGGCAAAGCAAGTCTCAGTGACGCGATGACGAGGTCATCATCGTCGACCACAAGGAGTCGACGTCTTGCCTCGATCGCTTTCCCTGCGTGAACCATTGCGTCAGTTTTGACCATCGGCTTGCTCCTCGTTTTTTCGAACGTGAGAACAGTGTGGCCGGTTTTGCCCGTCTGTGGCAAGATGGCGATATGCGAAATGAACCAAAGAAGATTCTGCTTCTCGAAGCCATTCACCCCGGCGCGAAAGTTATGCTCGAGAAGGAAGGCTATACGGTCGACCTGATTTCTCATTCTCCGGAAGGAGCTGAGCTCGACGGGTTGTTAAACGACGCATCCATTGTAGGGATTCGATCGAAGACTCAGCTCACGGCTGCGATCCTCGAAAAACACAAGCATTTGGACATGATCGGATGTTTTTGCATCGGCACCGATCAGGTCGATGCAAAGAAGGCAAATGCACTCGGCATCCCTGTTTTCAATGCTCCACATTCAAACACTCGAAGCGTTGCAGAACTTGTGATTGCTGAAATCGTGATGCTGTCGCGTCAGCTTGGCGACCGTAATACAAATGCACACACGGGCGTCTGGATGAAGTCTGCGGACGGAGCACGGGAAGTTCGCGGCAAAACTTTGGGCCTCGTCGGTTATGGACACATCGGTAGCCAGGTCAGTGTTCTCGCCGAAGCGTTTGGCATGCGCGTTTTATTTTACGACGTGATCAAAAAACTTCCACTCGGTAATTCGCAGCGAATGGAAAGCGTGAATGATCTTATCAAAAAGTCAGATTTCGTAAGCCTGCACGTTCCCGACACCCAGCAGACGCGTGGATTGATGGATGCGCACCGGCTTGGATTGATGAAAAACGGAGCGTGCCTCATTAACGCAAGTCGCGGGTCGGTGGTCGACATCGATGCCCTGGCCGAAAAAATAAAGTCGGGCGCCATTGGCGGTGCCGCGATTGACGTTTTCCCAGACGAACCGGCGAGCAACAAACAGAAATTCAAGAGCCCACTTCAAGGGTTGCCGAACGTCGTCTTAACACCGCACATCGGCGGTAGCACAATCGAGGCGCAAGAATCGATTGGCCTTGAAGTCGCGCACAGTTTCATCAATTTCTTGGCTAAGGGTACGACAGCGGGTGCCGTGAATTTTCCGCAAATCGACCTTGCGATGATACAAACTGAAGCGACACGGAAAGCCGATCGTCGCCGAATTTTAAACGTTCATCGAAACGTGCCCGGTGTCTTGGGCGAAATCAACTCGATCGTTTCTGAACTTGGCGCGAACATTCAGGCGCAGGGACTCGCGACCGACCCGCAAATAGGTTACTTGGTGATGGACGTCGAAGAAGTCGAGGGCAGCGAGCTTTGTAAGAGAATTCAGGCGTTGGATACGAGTCTTCGGACGCGACTTTTACCCCTCCCAAATGTTTAGCCGAAACGAGCTTTCAGTTTCGTTTGGCTTTATATTTCGGCGACGATGCTAAAATTCGAATCACCACTCGCTCGGTTTCAAAATCAGCCGGGCTAAGATGCGCTGCTGGATGTGCCGTTTGATTGGTTAAAAACAAAACCGAATCACCGAGCTCTGAAATCTGAAAGAATCGCCCATCAGCACCTT
>JAYSST010000604.1:0-2868 GCA_043720435.1 Bdellovibrionales bacterium | reverse complement strand
GCCAGGACCCGACGTCGGGTTCACAACCTGATGAGTCGTCGAAGGAATAACGTCATTCGTGATTCGAGCAAGCATGTCACCTGCGTCGACGATCAGCGAATTTGGATCCGACTCGATCGCGAGCCATTTGCCATCTCGATCTTTGAGTTCAAGACCTGACGCCGTCGCCGCAACCAGTATCGTGATCAAATTGATATCTTCGTGCGGCGCTGCGCGAACGCAGCGTGGGTCGGCTCCGTCTCGAATCGGCGGGTAGTGCAGAAGACGCAAGATCGAGTTTCCATCGCCCATCATTCGAGTGAAGAAATCGCGCGGCAGATCGAGCGGAAAGGTCAGTGCTTCGAGCATGACTTTTCCAGCTTCGTCGAGCGAGCGGAAAATTTTCGACATCACGGGACGGAAATCTGGAAGTTCAGCCGGCCAAATGTTTGCCGGATAAATCGAGGCATAGCGATGGTGTGATTCGAGTTCGCGGCCCACATGCCAGAATTCTTTGAGGTCCATGACTTGCGAATTTTTTGCGTGCTCTTGTCCGAAGGGAGTATAGCCGCGCTGGAATCCATTTTCTTTGAGCGCGTACTTCATCTTGGTTTCGTTATCGAGCGCGAATAGTTCTTCAAGCATCGAGTACGCGTTGTTCAAAAGCGCATCCGGAATCGGATGATCCTTTAAAACGATGAATCCATAATCTTTCATTCCAGAGTAAAAGTTGTCGATGAAGCGCTGACGATCGGTGTTGGAACCTTGGATGTACGAGTTCAGGCTCAGCTCTGGAACCTTTCGCGCGTCGCCGCCGGTTGCATTCTCGTTTCTCGCCTTTGCGTTCGATTTCGTCAGGTTCATATCCACTTGGACCCCCGTTGTTCCGGAATGCGCGAGACTACCCAAAGAGGTTTAAAGAGTAAATGCGTTAGCCGGACTTCGACGCGAAGGTACCTGCTACCTTTTTGCATTTTAATGCAAAAAGGTAGCAGGTACCTTCAGCGTTTTTCCCAGGATTCAATACGTTCGATCCGGGCTCGTTTTTCTACGGTACCGGGCGGTAGCCCGGCGGTTCGCGGCTCGGTCGTCGCGAGCATTTGAAAGACGATGTTCCAGTCTTCGAAACGAAATCCATAGTGGCGCGTGTAAGGGTCCGGATTCTCTGCTGTTCCACGATAAGAAACCGGACGCGGATCGAGTTCTAAAATCTTTTCGATCGCAGACATTTTCGTCTCGCCGTGACCGGTACCCCCAAATAAAGCGTAGGCGTCCGTGCGAGCTTGCTCGCTCCATTCGATACTTACGGATTTCGAGACGAGAGGTCCGCTCCAGCCTTCTGTCGCCAAAGGCAGGGATTCGACGCTTGGCAGATACGGTTTTAAGTCGAGCACCGGAGTTCCGTCGATAAGATCGAGCCCACTGATGAAAATGCGCCGACCATCAATTTTCTCGATCTGCACAAGCGACAGTCCAATTGGGTTTGGTCGATGTGGACTGCGAGTCGCAAAGACGCCAACCGATTTCCCTTCGAGCCGCGGCGGATGAACTTTGGTTTTGACGGTCTCGCGGCCTTCGCGAACCGCTTGGTTTTCGTGAAAAACGAAGACGACCCACACGTGGGAATAATCGATGAGGCCTTCGAGAGCATCTGGATTTAAATCATCGCGAAGCAAGATCGAACCGCGTGATTCTTTGACCAGGCCAGGTTGCCTCGGTGTTCCGAATTTCTCCTTGAACGGAGATTCGACGGTACCGATGGGTTTAAAAGAAAAGCTCATCATCGATGAGCTTTCTACGGTTAATAAAAGTGGAAGCCAAGCCTAACCAGGGCCAAATGCACTCGCAGATGCGAGGCGGGCGCCCCCTATGGAGGGCTGCCGAGTGTGCAAGCGCAGGCGGAGCCGGAGCGCTAGAACCGGAAGCCTAGTTTTGCGTTGTACGAACTTGTACCGAATGCACTCGAATACTCGAGGCCAAGATTTACCAGCAGCAGATTCACGTTAACACCGAGCAAAAGCTGGGTTGCGGTTGGCGAACTCTCCGCACTCTGCGCAGCAGTGAAGGCGAAGATCGTGCTCGTGCCCGTAACACTCATTTTGCCGTTAGCCTTAATGAAACCAACTCCGACGTAAGGTTCCACCATCGGTAGCGACGGGCTCGCAAGCAACTGAATGCCTGTCTGGCTGTTTTCTTGGGTCACGTTGTGAGTCGAACCGCTCAACTGCTGATCGAAAGACATCTTGTTTTTAGTGATGAATCCGCGAACCGCGAGGTTAAAAGGTAAAGTGAGAGTATCGGTCGCTGTCCATTTTAGCGAAGCTCCGAACTGCGAGTACTTTACCGTACTGAACGTCATTTCTGGGAAGAACAACACTTCGCCGGTGAAACCGAGCGGAACCGAGGCGCCCAGTAGAAGTGATGCGTGCGGCAGGCGACCGATATCAGCTGAGGCGTCGACCTGTTTAGAAAGTCTGTTGATCTCTGGAGTACTTGTGAGGCCGCCGACAACAGCAACTTCGAATCCGAAGATCGTGCCAAGGGTTCCGGCTCCCGTAACTGAGTGGTAGCTTGAGTTCGCCGACAGTTCCCGAATGGCGTTATCAAAGTCAGCTTGCGTGAGGTTCGTGAATCCCGGACCGGCAGCTCGCGCGGTGGGAGCCGAAGCCATTACTGCAATCGCGGCCACTAAGGCAGACGCTGCTGAGAGAGAAACCCCGATGATTCGATTGAGTAAAGTCGCCATTTGTTGAAAATCCTCCATGGAACATATTTGACCCGTTTATACGTTGCCCGACAACCTCGAACTCGGGTCTTCGCGCCTAGAGATTTGAAACACTTTTGGGTTTTTTCCGTTCTTTTCAAGAGCTTCCACTTTTTTACCCAAAA
>JAYSST010000603.1:0-7306 GCA_043720435.1 Bdellovibrionales bacterium | reverse complement strand
AAGCTTCCCGAGTTATAAACCTGCTCGCCAATGTACTGAACGCTCGCGTTTGCTACGAAACCTTTGTGGATCGTGTAATTCATGATCAGGTTTGTTGTGAATTGCGGAACGTGCGCGAACTTCGAATCGAAGCGTGCAAAGTCCGTCGCGCTCAGCGCCTGTGAGTACTGGAAGTTCCAGTCGATTTTGTAGGCGTTCTCTGTTACCGAGAATTCATTCTCGATACCTGCGCTCTTGATTTCACCAGAGTTGATGTATTTCGGATCTGCCGGTGTTCCCGCTGCTGTCGCGCGGTTGACGACCAGGTTGGTTCCGGTCTGATAAAAGAACGTCGCGGCCTCACGTAAGCGTTTGTCATCAGATTTCCAAACAGTCTGGAATTGAAATGCGTCGAGGATTTCAGGGCTCAGCGCCTCTGACCCGCCGAACGCCGCAAGTCCACGGTTGTATCGGTAGAAATACGGAGCATCAACGAACGACTGCGAGTACGAGAGCTTAAATTCATAAGTCTCATTCGGCAGGTAGATAAGAGCGGCGCGTGGGCTCAACTTCTGAAATTGTTCGCCGTTCTTGCGCTTCTTAGAGTCGTAACGAGCTCCGGCGTTTAAGATCCATTCTTTGTTAAATTTATGTTTGTCCTGTGCGAACAAAGAATAAATTTCTTCGCCACCAATATCCAAGAGACGCAAAGCTTTGGTGTCTGTGGCAGCCCCGAGTTCGCCACCTGTCATCGATCGAACTTCGCTATCAGTGACAGCGAATGCGTCCAACTGACCACCGAACAGCATCGTACCTGTTCCCCAGTCGCCGGAATCGTATGTTTTGTTCGCTTCAGCAATGAACCCGATATCCTGATCATGCCAAGTAAACGCAGTACCCGCGCCAGCAGTTGCGCTCACGAGTTCGGCGCTGATCTGTGTTCGATCGTAATAAGGATTTACGCTAAAGTTCCAACCCTCGCTAAAGGTACCTTCGTATTTGGCACCCAAATGTTGGTGAGCCATCCCGAGGCCCGGTCCTGTTCCCATGTGCGTACGGTAATCACCGTAACGGTAAGTCGTGTTACTTGAACTATAGGGCTCGATCGACTGGCTCTGGCGGGAGGCGCCAATGAAGGTCCACTTATTTCGTTTGTAAACAACGCCGAAATCGTGAGCCGTCTTATTTTCAACGCCGTCGATTCGAATGTCACCGGTCTTACCGGTGTTATACTTTTCAGTACCATCGAGCGTATGAATTTGGCCTGTAGCGCTGTACACCTGTCCCCACGCAAGCACGTCCCAGTCTTCGCCACCGTCACCGGTCATCATTCGCGTTCGAACCTGACCATGGTTGCCGGTTCCGACTTCGACCATGTTTGACTTAACGTCTTTACCTTTTTTGGTGATCAAATTCACAACGCCCGACAGTGCGACGTTTCCATAGAGGGAAGAACCTGGTCCGCGCAGGATTTCGATTCGCTCGAGATTGTGCAACGCGATTCCATAATCAGGAGTCGCCGTGAGGTATGATCGCGAATTGATGCGATGACCGTTGATCATGATCAGAACTTTTTGCTGAGCGGTCGCGTAGATACCGCGAGCTGCAAAAACCGACTCGTTTCGGTCTTGAGAGTATGTGTAACCAGGTACGTACATGACGAGAGCGTCGCCAACGGTTCGTATGCCCGCGTTCTTAATCATGTCCTTCGTGATAACTGTCATTGGCACTGGTGCTTCCGACAGCGGCTCTGACTGCTTAGAAGCAGACGAAACTTTCACATCGAGCAGATCGCTCAGATCCACTTTGTCGAGATCGACTTCTTCCGCATGAACCAACGGCGCGAAAGCCATGGAGCAAAGCAGTACGATTGCGTAACGTCTGATTTTTACCAACATTTATTCTGTCCTAAGCTGAGTTGTGTTTTGCTGAACAGAAATACTGTTCCAGACCTCGACGGGTGTTTCAAGATCAAACACTCCAGCGATTGACGTGGCGCGACCAAGAAACCTTCACACTTAACCCTGGCCGAAAGACCAGTCAGGTCAAGTCGTCGCCCGAGCGTTCATGCAGACCTACAATTCATCCGAAGATAAGAGTGATGAAATCTATCGCTAAAGACACGATTCAGGGTCGCATTATGCGCGCACTCATCATCTTGATGTTGGCGGTTTTGTTTTTAAGCGGCCTGTCTCTTTACACGGTTTTCGATATGACGAACTCCTTTCGCACATCAACTCAGACGCTCGAAGACAATCGAAATATGCTCTTCAATATTAGGTCGAAACTCGAGCAAGCTGCGTTGATTTTCGATCAAGCTAGCACCGGCAAAGCCGATTCAAAACAATTCGCCGACGCGAAAAAAGTAAAAGTGGCGTTTTTGGCTGTTGCCGATCATCTAATTGAAACCCAAAAAGGTAAAACTTGGTCTGCCGACACTGAACTTCTCAAAGCTTCCTTTGAAACTCTCGAGTCCGTCGCTGTGCCCGCTCAAAGAGATGTTTTTCAAAAGCAAGTTATCGAACTTCAATCGAAAACCGACTCGATTCAAGCGCAAATGACCGAAGCCGCAGAAGTCGAAATTTTTGCCAACGTACGATATCTAGCGATTCTCATTGCATCTGTCGCTTTCGGAACAATCGTGATCCCCGCCGGCACATTTTGGCTGACGACCCAGAAAATCAACGTCGACCTAAAGTCCTTTGTGAAGTCGCTCTACGATTTCTCTGAACAAAACGATGAGACGTCAGAGGCCTTACGGCTAGCATCTCAAACTTTGTCTGCAGCTTCGACCGAGCAAGCTGCGGCCGTTCAAGAGACCGTTTCCTCAATTACGGAAATGCGAAGCATGCTCGGCGAAACTGGCAACCACGTTCGCGAAGTTCAAACACTGACTGCGACCATGAATCAAAACGCGCAAGATGGAAGCACGATCATGGCCCGTATGGAATCGGCCATGGTAGCCATCGAGCAAGCGAACCGTCAGCTCGAGAGCTTCGAAGAGATTCTGCAAAGCATTCGCGGCAAGACGCAAGTGATCAACGACATTGTGTTCAAGACTCAATTACTTTCCTTCAACGCTTCAATCGAAGCAGCGCGCGCGGGTCAGTACGGGCGCGGCTTTGCTGTTGTTGCCGAAGAAGTTGGAAAGCTTGCACAGATGAGCGGCGATGCTTCAAAAGAAATCGATCAGCTGCTTGGACACAGCCAAGACCGAGTCGTCAAAATTGTCGAAGCCGTTAAAGAGCGAGTCAGCGATGGCAAAGAAGTAACGAGCGCTGCTTCAAAAAGATTTTCCGAAATTGCTCGTCAGATTGCAACGATCTCTGACAAAGTGAATCAGGTCGGCGATGCTTCTTCCGAACAGGCGCGTGGCGTCGACGAGACTGCCCGTGCTATGGACCAGATGAACAATGCTGCCACGGACAATCGAACTAGCTCTGAAGAAATTTTTAAGGTCGCCGAGAAGCTTCGCGAACTCAGCGCGGAAATTCGCGGAGTCACAGAAGGAATCCGTCGCTTTGTCCGAGAACAGAAGCAAACGGAACCGGAACATTTCGAAGAAGTTGTAGAAGTGATTACCATTGCCGCGACACCGGTACCTACCACGACATTTGACCACGACTTTGAGTTCGCCAAACCGGTTGTGAAACAAAACGGCGACGCTATTTTAAACATCGTCGATCGTCTCGCGCAGAAACGTGCACTTGGAAAGCTTGTCCCAGCTCCACCAATCGATGAGATTTCTGCGGATGACCCGTCGTTCCGCGCAAGTGGCCAACCCGAAATCAAGCAATCAGGGGCTGTGAGCAATGCTCGACGAACAAGATAAAGTTTTACTGCTGAAGCTAGCAGAAAATCTGACTGGCGGAAATCAAGAAGGCTCTTCGCGCCGCGATTCGCTCATCACGAACGTTCAACGTCGTATGCGCGAACTTGGTATTGCGAGTTTGTTTGATTATCTACATGTCGTTGAAAAAGATCCGCAAGAGCTAGCGGTTCTCATTTCTTCGCTCACCATCCACACGACTTCCTGGTTTCGGGAAAATCCTCATTTTGTTGCTTTTCAGGAAATGCTCTTAGCGTCTCTAAAAAAGAACGAAACATTCAACGTCTGGTGTTCGGCCTGCTCGACCGGCGAGGAAGTTTACTCGTTTGCTCTGGTGCTAGAGGAGTTCCGCAAAATTAATCCCAAATTTGAATATCGGCTGCTCGGGTCCGACATCGACCCCGTCTCGATCGCGACAGCGCAGAGGGCCGTCTATAGTTCGCGCAATATGAACTTTCATCTCTCCCGGTACAAACATCATCTGATGATGGGCAGCGGTGCGACCCAAGATTTCTTTACGCTTTCAAAAGAAATTCGCAGCCGCTGTATTTTCCGAGTGACTGACCTTCGTGTCGCGAAAAATCAGCCAGAAGGACCTTTCAATGTCGTTGTCTGTCGAAATGTCCTCATTTATTTCAATCCTGAAACCGTTGACCTGATTGTCGCGAATTTACTTCTTAGTGTAAAAACAGATGGCCATCTGTTTCTTGGACACAGCGAATCGATCAACGCCACGAAGTTTCATGTTTTCCAGCTAGGACACTCGATTTTTAACAAACCGCGCGCGGGTCGCGCCATCGGAGACCCGGTAGTCCCTGGCGTCGACGGCGCACCAAAAATTCAGGTCTTATCCATCGACGATTCTGCTACAAGTCGTAAGCTTTTGAATCAGCACTTCACCGATATGGGTTTTCAATCGACGACGGTTTCCTCTGGTGCCGAGGCTTCGAAATTTTTAAAAGCGAATGTTGTCGATCTTATTACTCTGGACCTCAAAATGCCCGAGATGAACGGCGACTCATGGCTTGAGGCTCAGCGCAAGGCTGGCCTTACCACACCCGTCGTCATCGTCAGCGATGTCCATACCGGTGATGCCAACGCCGTGGTTCAGTTGCTTGGTCGCGGTGCACAGGAATACATGGAGAAAGATAAGCTTTTTAACAAACGCAGCCGTTTGAAAGAAACTTTTCTCGAACTCGTACGAGGAAACACAGCAAAACCAAAACGCAATGCTGTGACTCGCAGCCTCTTCCCTGCCCAGCGTCCGCAATTGATATTGATCGGTGCAAGTACCGGCGGACCTCAGGCTCTCATGAAGCTCCTTGCTTCACTTCCGGACAGCACTCCGCCCGTTGTTGTCACGCAACACATTTCGCAGAAATTCACGGCCCCACTTGCTGAACGACTGTGCGCGATTTCACATTTGAAACCAGGCCGCGTCGAGAACGGTGCTCCAGTAATTCCGGGTCACTTGTATGTCGCGTGCGACGATTTACACATTGGTGTAATTGAAAAGGACGATCAATTAATTATTCAAACTTCAGACGTACCCGCGATCAACGGGCATCGTCCGAGCGTCGATGCCATGTTTAACTCAATCAAGAATGGTCAATTTCAGACGATGGCGCTGCTCTTAACTGGTATGGGCCGAGACGGAGCCAACGGCATGCGCGCGATGCGAAACCGTGGTGCCTTCTGCATTGCTCAAAGTGAAGAAGATTGCGTAGTTTACGGCATGCCTCGAGAAGCAATCGCACTCGACGCTGCCGACTTCGTAGGAACAATCGAAGAGATTCGAAAGGTCGTTCTCGACTCTCTCCATTTAAAAGTAAAAAAATCAGCTTAAGTCAGTGTGCAGACTATTTCGCCGCGGATGGCTCGGACGAAACGGGTATGTCGACGAGCACGCGAAGTACGTTGCTGCGACTGACGATGCCCTTCAAACGACCGTTATCATCGGTCACGACGATCCTGTGAATGCCTTTGCTCAAAAACATCTTATAGATGTCCGTGAAAGAATCGTGCGCGCGCGCAGATATCAATTTTGCAGTTTTCGGCAATCGATCCAAACACTGACCGATCGGCTTATCGAGGCCCACAGCTGCTGCGAGCTTCAACAAATCGCCTTCGCTGATCATGCTAAGTACGACATTCATGTTGTCGACGATGGGTGCGCCGTGAATCCTTTTACTTGTGAGCAAAACGATTGCGTCGCGAACTGTTGCGGTTGTCAGCACCGCCAAAACGTTCGTTGTCATAATAGATTCAGCAGTAATCGATTTAGAGGCCGTTGCTTCTTTGCTCATGGCACAATCGTATCGGCGAAGAACTTCCTGCGTGAACAAGAATCCACCTGGCCCAGCCCAAAAAAAAGAGGAACCCCTTTTCGGAGCTCCCCTTGAGATTCTCTTTATAACGGAAAGTCGGGACTACGGGCCGCCGCGCAGTTCAGCTTCAGTTGGCTGTGGTGCCGAGAAACCACGGTCAGTGAACCACTGGTTCAGATCTTTCAACCACTGTGGAACACCATAAACTGTTGGGCAAGGAGCGTAGCCAGCTTCGCCGACTGGGACCATGCACTTAACGATTTCTGGTTTGCTTGCTGGACGCACTTTGTAGGTAACCATACGGCACTGAGTTCCAGACTCGCCGCCGTCGCATACTTCTACAGTTACAGTTTTTGCTGAAGCAGCCATTGGAACCGCAAGCAAGAGAGCAAGAGCTAGTTTTTTCATACATTCCCCCGGGTTTACGCGACAGATTTTTCTGTCGTGTGTGTTTGGTGTGCCGGAGAACTAAGTCATTCTGATCAGTTAGAAAAGCGTCTGATGGAGTTTGTTTCAAAATATATATTGTACAATGTGCTTGGTCGGTCAGGTCGTGTAAAACCGCCATGGGCGCGGAAACCCGGGGCTACGCAGCAAAATTAAAGTCATTTTAGCGGCCAAATTCAAGTCGCCTAATCCGTAGAAATGCTTACTTTTTAAGCCGGGATTCACAGGCGAGTGTAAGTCCGGACCATGGTCCGAGCTAGGTTAACTTTTTCCGCATTTCGATATTACTGCGCGCGTAATCAGGATGCGGACCCAAATTTACGACTTCAAAACCATGCTTGATATACAGCGCGATGGCCGGCTCTAAAATAGTATTCGACAGCAACATCATTGTTTCAGCGCCAGCGATCCGCGCCCATTGCTGGGCTGAGATCATCAGTAAATTACCAAGCCCAAGTCCTCTGCAGTCGGGACGCACAGCCATCTTTGCAAGTTCAAATTCGCTGTCGCTAACTTTGTAGAGGGCGCATGTGCCGATGGCTTCACCGTTACGAACCGCAAACAGAATGTGTCCACCCTCTCGAATGCAAGCCTCAGGACTGTTCGTTTGCTCGACGTCTTTGGGTTCGACGACAAAATATGTGCTGATCCATTCAAGATTCAGTTCGCGAAAAACGTCGCGATACTTCGTGTGAAAAGGTTCAATCGTAATACCCTGACTCAA
>JAYSST010000602.1:0-1168 GCA_043720435.1 Bdellovibrionales bacterium | reverse complement strand
AGACGGCGCCCGGTTTCGCCGTTCGCAAATACTCGGCACTCACAATGTAGAAGTAAGCTCCGAACCGCTGCTTCTGAAGGATACGCACCGGATGGGCCGAGTTCAGCGGCTGTTTACCGCTCGCGCCGATCGCACTCTCGCGGTGAAGCATGAATTGCGCAACCCCGATGCCATCGGCGTAAGAGCCTTCCTCAATGCGTTCCTTCGCTACGCGCACTTCCTCTCGCACCGGGATCAAAATCATCATGATATCGTCTGGTGCTTGTTTGACTGCGACGACGATGGGCCTATCCGTTTTGTAAGCCGCATCCATGCGAGCTCGCATACCGCCCTGACCCAAATCGGAGGGTGTGTGAACAATATGACGAACCGATTTCATCGATCCGGCTTTGAACGCCGCAATGAACTGCTGATGCCGCTCTGAAAGTTTCGGTTGATCAGCGTAGTTGCTTTCGATGAACGCGACGATCTCTGGTAGAGGCGTCTTCGCGACAAAGCTAGGATCGAGAACGAAAAAACTAATTTGGTTGCTCGTTTGGAGCGCGACGACTTTTACGGATTTCAACGGATAAAGTCCGCCGGGACCGAACGTTGCTGCGCGACTGTTTCGGAAAGTTGAATAATTGACCACCGGACCTGTTTTCACTCGACGAGGTGGTACGACGATTTCTGGTAAAGGCGCAGCCTCGGAAACCGCTCGAGGTATTTCCGACGGAGCGGCCTGCGCTACGGCATTCGGCGCTACGGATTTATGCACAACCGCTGGCGCAGCTGCTGGCGCCACGACATCGACCGGGATTGGAACCAAAACGTAACGGAGCCGAACCCTTTCTTCATCAAGCTTCGTTGCCTGCTGGCGCTCGGTGAACGCAACGGTTAAGTCGCGAGCGTGGTCCAGACCAAGACCGTCAGCGGTCGAACTGCCCGTGAGTGACCAAAACGAGCGCTGGGTGTACGCGAGGCCTTCCGCTCCCTTCCCGTTGATGAGAGCGGCAAGCGAACTGCGGGCTGATTTTGATAGCGGAGGAAGCGTCGGATTGCGGAGCTTTAGCGTACTCACAATCTCACGTACTCCTGTTAGCCCAAGCCAATACGGGTTCAGCACGTAGAATCGTCGTTGATTGTCGAGGTGAAGCACCTTGAACTCGGTTCCACCCTTCTGCGGGTT
>JAYSST010000601.1:0-2871 GCA_043720435.1 Bdellovibrionales bacterium | reverse complement strand
GTTTTCGCCTCGGACAAAGCACTAAACGCAGCGACGAATAGTTCTTCGCCGACTTTTTCATCGGACGGCGGAACCAAACCAAGGCGGTCAAAGAATCGCTTCACCAGCGCCGATTGGAAAAGCGCAGGGTAATTTCCGAGCAGCGAAACAAAACGCTCCTGCCACGCACTTTCCTGCCCTTCGGGCACCATGATATGAAGTGAACGCGCGAGTTGATCGAGATTCCAATAAACGGCTTCGGGTTGCCGAGAGTACGAATACAATCCTTCGTGATCAAAATACGCCGCGGTAAATGATGGATCGTAGAATGGAAGAAAACGCCACGGACCGTAATCAAAGCTCTCGCCCGTGATGTTCATATTATCGGTATTCAAAACTCCGTGCACAAAACCAGCGATCATCCAACTTGCCGCCAAATCCGCAGCACTCGCGATGATTTTTTCAAGCATCACAAAGTGGCGCTCACCTTCGCCGACATCCTTAAATTCGGGAAAATAAACTCGGATTGCGTAAGCGACGAGCTCATTCATCAACGCAACTTCATTCGTGACCGCGAGCCGCTGAAATGTGCCGTATCGAATATGACCGTGCGAAAGCCTTGTCAGTACGGCCGAACGTGTCGGCGATGGCTCGTCCCCACGATGTAACGCCTCACCAGTTTCAAAAAAAGAAAAAGTTTTCGAAGTATTGACGCCTAATGCTTCAAGCATTTCAGTCGCGAGAGCTTCGCGGACTGCGCCCTTCAAGGTCAGTCGTCCGTCACCACCACGGGAATACGGCGTCTGCCCGCTGCCTTTTGTCCCGAAGTCGAGCAGGCGATGATCAATCGTATCCTCCAGTTGCGCGAATAAGAAACCGCGGCCGTCACCAATCTGCGGGTTGTAGTGACGAAATTGGTGTCCATGATATTTCATTGCGAGTGGCGCCGGCTGTGTTCCAGTCAACGGTTGAAATCTCGCGAAGTGCTCGGATTTTTCCTGAGTGGTCAGTTCGCCGAGGCCGACTCGTTTTGCCCAACGATCGTTCCAAAATCGAGGTTTGGTCTCGGGGAAATTCGCGGGAGCAACCGCGTGATAAAATGCGGCCGGAAGCTTGGAATAGTCGGTTCGTGGTAGAAAAAACGAAGAAGCCGGCATCGTATGTCACTTACAAGACTTAAATGGAGGGAGCAAGCCTGCGACTGACAGCGCAGGCGGAGCTAGAGCGATATCTAGCAGTCGAACGACTAATCTAGAGCCTTGAAGAGAAACGGATAGCTAACGCGTACCTGAGTACCACCCTTGGGCAGCGGAAACTTCCAACCTGCCATACGGCGCAGAACACAGCCTTCAACCATGGCGCTCTTAAGCGTCGTATTGTCGATCTTTGGCTCCATCACCGAACCACCTGCATTGATTGTAAATTTCACGAGGAGTTTTCCGTAGAGTTCTGGATTCGAGCTCAACTGCCGCTCGTAGCAGTAGCGAATCTGCCCGAGGTTGCGGCGGATGACATCGGCAATCACGTCGCGGTCGAGTCCGCCTTCGATGACCGTCTCTTCATCAACCATAGCAACGTCGCCAGTTCCCACAGTACCGCCCGCAAGCCCAGTCCCATCGCGAACGCCCGTCGCGCCGCCGCCCTTGCCTCTAGTCGCGATACCGCCGAGTCGATAAGCGCTGCCGGCAGTTGCCGCTGCCCCGCCGCCACCGGTCGTTGTTGTCCCGTTACTGAAGAAGGCGCGACCTGCATTTTTGTTATCTGCTGTCGTACCTTGCGCCGCGATCATGATTCCATTCTTGTTCGCACGTTTCGCGATTTTTCCAATAAGCGATGACAGCCCTGAATTTCGAATCGACGTTAACGCCGCCGTCGCTTTCGCAGATTGAACTGGAGCCATCGACTGATCAGGCTGAGAGACTGCAATAGTCGGAGCTTGTTGCGAATCGGTTGTGCCGCCCGCACGTTGCTTCGCCGCTTGCGTGACCTTCTTCGCCTCAACACGCTTCTTTTTGATCGCGTCGGCGTTCAAAATCATATCGATCGATTTTTGATCGAGAGAAACCATTGTCGCTTCTGGCTTTGGGATCAACAATGCGGTGCCCAGCATGAAAAGCATCAATAGCATCGCCGCGATGACGGGCTTTTTCATGTCGCCATCAACAGCGATTTTCGCAGCGATAACGACATCCTGCTCGGATACTAAACGTTGACGAATCACGCGCTTGCCGACGGTCGTTTCGATCCAATCGCCAGATGCCGGCGGCGCAAACTTAGATACCTGCTCGCCGTCGTTAAATCGGAAAGACTCTTTTGAAGTTAAAATAACAGTCTTTATCACGCTGCCATTGAGCGAAGTGACGACAATCTGGTGCATGGTCAACGGACCTGTTGAAGCTTTGATGGCTCCATCTTGGAACAGATGCTCGGATCGTTTTTTCGAAAAGAGGTCGATTCGGTTTCCGCCGATGGTTACTTCTGCGGTTTCGTCGATAACGGCTTCGATGATGGGCGTACCGTTGACGAGTACTTGCGCACCATCGACAGACAAACTTTTTAGGGTCCACTTGCCCTCGGTAAACTGAAGTGCCGCGTGGCAACCCAGAATATTCGCGCCGCCAATACGTAAATTCGCAGTCGGCGACGAACCGATGACAAAAATTTTCTTTTGCGTGACACGCAGGTGGCGCGCTCGACCACCCTCTGGCGATCCTGGGCGTTTAAATTCTAGAAATAGTTCCGGTTGGCCCATCCCTACTCCTTCAACATGACTGCAATTTTGACGTCTGAATAGCCCGCCATCATCGACGTATACATAACTTTGCGCAGAACATCGTACGGAAGCGAGCGCTCGGCCTGCATGACGACTTTGCCGTCAAACTCGAGCTCCGT
>JAYSST010000600.1:0-1170 GCA_043720435.1 Bdellovibrionales bacterium | reverse complement strand
ACTCCGATCGTCGCCCAGTTCGGCGGAGAGCTGGTTTTTCGCGACGAGTATTTGACTAGACTTGATCTCGCACAAAAGCGGTGGGAGCGTGAAGTATGTCGATTCGAGTGGGTGAAGGGACCCGTGTCACTCTAACTTACAGACTTCAAACAAATCGCGGCGACGTGCTTGAAGAACGCACGCCCGAAAATCCGTTCATTCTCGAATTCGGCAAAGGCCAAACGCTTCCGGCGGTCGAAGCGGTGATCAAAGGTAAAACCGAAGGATTCGAAGCGTCGATCGGCATTGCTGCAAAGGAAGCTTACGGAGTATTCGATGATGAACTTGTAACATCGGTTCCACTCTCGACTTTTCCGAAGGTGGCCGATGTTCAAGTCGGCATGAAGTACTCGACGCAAGGGCCGCTCGGCGAAGAAATCACCGTTCGAGTTGTCGAAGTCGACGAAGAAAACGCGACGGTGGATGGCAACCATCCGCTGGCCGGTCTCGACATTGAAATTGATCTGAAAATTTTAGAAGTTGAAGCGGTCGCTCCGGAAAACGACGAAGGCGGCGATGAGGGACCCAACGACGACGACGGTTCTGATGATTCAGACGACACCGATGGTGGATTCATTATCGATGACGACACGAGCGGCGGGGAAGACGACGGTTCAGGTGGACGGTTGCTTCACTGATTCGAGTGTGACGGAGCGGCAATCTGAACAACTACCGAGCGAGGCTTTCGTAAATCATGGGAAGCAATATCGGCGAAAAAGCGGCCATGGTGAACGCAAGCACAGCCAGCCAAAAGAGCGGCTGCTTAAGCGTCGACTGTGCAAGCGACATCAGTCGCGTCGGAGTTAAGCGAGCGGCGTGTTCAAGTCCACGAGACGCGGCAAAATCAAAATTCCTCGGATGTGAATAGTCTTTTGATTTGGTCGTGACGTACTTATCCAGCACTTGAATCACGGTCGACGGCAAATTGCGAAAGGCGAGACCTAGTTCCCAGAAACCGTCTTGCACGGCGGGCTCCAGGCGAACGACTGTGGCGTAGAACGCAAATCGACCGCGCTCGGGAATGGCGAGTTCGAGTTTGATCATTTCGCCTTCATCTAAAAAGCGCGCGCGTGCAGTCGACTCGCGAAGACTAATCATCGCACCGGTCGCCGATAAGTTTAGCAAGAGTCC
>JAYSST010000599.1:0-2877 GCA_043720435.1 Bdellovibrionales bacterium | reverse complement strand
ACGGATTTACCATTTTGATATCGAGAATGTTTCCCGAAAGCGAATATTGTGCATCGACGCGAAACGATGCGACTTCTAATCTGTAATTCGAAATTCGCTCTTTCGCTTCCCAAACGGCTCGCACTTGTGGATCGGTCTTCGCATAATTCTCTACGTGCCATTCGCCAAGCCGACGCACCATAAATTCACCGAATTTTCGGCGCTCATCGAGCATCTCTTGCGGAGTTCCCTTCTGACCGTAAGCATCGTTGTAGTAAGACGTGCGGTTCGGTGCAGCGAACACACGTTCGATTTCTGTCTGACCAAATCGCTGCTCGTATCGTTCTCTAAATTCGCGACTCAGGGTCTGATTGAAAATCTTCTCGCTGAGACTTCCGTCGTTTCCTGGTTTTTGAATCCAAATGAGATCGCGCGTATCGTCGGCGCGTTCACGCTCGACGTCTGAAACATACCCTCGCGGCAGTTTCATGCGGATGGCTGAAAAACCATGCGACTTTTCGACTCGCGCGGAAGCTCCGTGCGAGAGAAATACGCATGTTAGGCAAAGCAGGATCGCAGGAACAATTCTCATCGACACGTGAGAGTTGCAAAACCGGGTCCGATATACGGTTGTCAGCGACCTCCATCTCGTCGCCTTCGACGCGCCAACTACACGAAAACACTGCTATTTACCGGCTCTTGAAAAGCCTGTGCAGAACGCGAGTTACTTTCAGTTTTCACAGAGCCATTCTGCGCCAAATCTGGCGCTGTGTGTCGGCGTCGGCCAGCGTGTCCGCGAGCATTTCTTGTGTAGCGTACTCGGCTTAGTTACGGTCACTTCGCTATGGTTGTTCGCTCGACTCTTCGTTCAAAAACCGACCTGCATTTGGCCAGAAAAATTTGGCATTTAGTCGGCATCATCGGCATGGTTATGATCTACAACTACTTTGGCACGCGCCAGAGTTGGTTCATCATTGGCGGACTGTTGGCGTTTTTTCTTCCGCTCGATTGGCTCAGGCAATCTCGTCCGGGACTCAACCAAGCGACGATGAAAGTGTTCGGCCCGGTCATGCGTCAACACGAAACCAAAGCGTTCTCCGGGCTCACTTATCTTCTGATCGGCGGGGTCATCCTTCTCGCATTTTTCGAGCGCCACGTAATTACGCTAAGTCTTTTGTTTCTCGCGATCGGCGATCCGCTGGCGAGTTATGTTGGCATTCGTTTCGGACGCGACCGCATTCTCGGCAACAAAACTCTTCAAGGAACTCTCGCCGCATTTTTCGCGTGTGCAGGAATTGCCGGAATCTATTATTACCTCAATGGCATCATGACCGAGCGACTCTTGATCGTCGCACCAATCTCGGGTTTGATCGGCGCGGCGACCGAATTGATTCCAGTTTGGAAGCTCGACGACAATTTGACGTGCCCGGTACTTAGCGCCGTCGGACTTACCGCCCTCTTTTACCTCTATGGGGGGTTTGCATGATCGAGACACCGAATGAAAGTTCATACGCGCACGCGAAGGGAATTCGCAAACGTGTTGGCATGCACATCTATGTGCTGCCGAATCTCATAACGACCCTAAACATGTTTTTTGGATTCTTCGCGTTGATCTATGCAATTCGCGGTGAGTACACCTGGTCCGCATATGCCATCGTCGGCGCCGCCGTTTTCGATTTGCTCGACGGCCGTGTCGCTCGCATGACTCGATCGGAATCGAAGTTCGGAGCCGAATACGATTCACTCTGTGACCTCGTCAGCTTCGGTGTGGCGCCAGGCATTTTGCTTTACCTTTGGGCCCTGCAACCGTTCGGTCGCCTCGGCTGGCTCGTTTCTTTTCTTTTCACGGCTTGCGGTGCCTTGCGACTTGCGCGCTTCAATGTTCAATCGACTGTGATTGAAAAAGCTTATTTCCAAGGTCTGCCAATCCCGATGGCGGCCGGCATCGTTGCCAGTGCGGTTCTCGCATGGACCGATCTTGGCTGGGATCCGCAACATTCTTCCTTGCTCCTGTCGATGACCGTGCTCCTCGCATTCGTGATGGTTTCGAATTTCCGCTATCGCAGTTTTAAAGATTTAGATCTGCGCGAGCGACTGCCGTTCACCTACCTCGTCCTGGGCGTTATAATCCTGGCGGCGATCGCGATTCGCGCAGAAGTTATGCTCTTTGTTCTCTTCATGACCTACGCCGTTCTTGGTGCTATCTTCGGCGTTCTCGGTTGGGGACGAATTCCGAAAAAGCGCAGACTCGCAGCGCAAGCTGCCCTTGCCGCGGCCGACGACGAAGATGATCTGCATGAAATCGTTGACGAGAACGATAACGGTTCTGACGAACGCAAATAACGGAGACTAAAGTGGCGTCTAAAGATATTCGAGTTGGTGTTGTAGGCGCAACTGGCGTCGTCGGAGAAACTTTTCTCTTGTTGCTCGATGAACGCGAATTTCCATTTAGCGAATTGCGCTTATTTGCGAGCGATTCATCAAAAGGTTTAAAACGCACCGTCGACGGGCGCGAGTTTTCTGTCACCACGCTCACGGAAGGCTGCTTTGACGGTCTCGATATCGTTTTCTTTTCGATCACCGATGAAATCTCAAAAGAATGGGCACCAAAGGCAGTAAAATCTGGCGCAATCGCAATCGACAACTCGGGCGCGTTCCGAATGGACAGCAGTGTTATTCTCGGAGTTCCAGAAGTGAATGGCGACCTGCTTCCAAAAATTAGAATCGGAGAAAGAGCCGCTGCGAATGCCCAGGTCATAGCGAATCCAAACTGTTCAACAATTCAGCTCGTCGTCGCTCTGAAACCCTTGGCAGATCGTTACGGTCTCGATTTCGTACGAGTCTCGAGTTATCAATCGGTGAGCGGCGCAGGCAAAGCCGGTATCGAAGAACTTCTCG